>JAISDP010000128.1 GCA_031264715.1 Bacteroidales bacterium | reverse complement strand
AAAGTTTTCTCATTGCATTTTTTCCCCGGTCTTTTTCAGGACATCATCGACTTTCACCGGGGCTTTGTCGTCGTTCACAATGCCCCAGATATGCCGTCCCTTCCACTGACACTCGATATCGCCATTGAAACGGTCCTTTATGATCAACCGGCCTTCACGAAGTTTTGTATTCTGTTTGGTAAATTGCATGTACTTGGTTAACGCTTCCTTCGCTTGGTCAACGGTCCCGGCATCCATCACGAACAACTGGTATTTTTTACCCGACACCTGGTAATTGGCTGTAAAAGTTTTGTTCAGAAATTCATGTCCCAGGAAGCCGGTTGGGATGTACAGTTCGCTATGTGCAATTTTGTTCTCTTCCGGGAAACTTTGCAACTGCATCGGGAAAGCCGGCTGTGCGTTGATATTGCGACCTAATTCCTGTGCAATCTGCTTGATGGCGTTTATGGTTCCATCTGTCGACGAAGGGCTTTCGATCTTCACATACAGGCAGTCGACAAAAAAGTTAAGCATGGAGCCTTCCCGGTAACCTTCCGTGCCGGCGGCGAGGAAGTTGCTCTCCGACGGACGTTCCGAAGCATAGATGCCGAAAGCGTCTTCTTTTGCTGCATGTCGGTAAACCTGGATCGTGATGTACGGCCGGTTGTCGCCGGTCCCATTTTGATTGTACACAAAAACGGTCAATTCCTTAAAATCGAACAGCAAATACCCGGGAGCAGCGCCATTGATCCGTTCGAACAAATTATCGGGATCGAACACTTCCACCGTTTCGTCGATTGTCCAGCCGGCAACCTGCGGCAGTTTGGCTTTCAGTTCCGTTGGCGTTTGCGCTGCGGCCATGTGTGTCAAGGCGAGCGCTATCCATAAAATAAAGATTCGCATCGTGATTTCGAATTTATATGATGATACATAAAGGCACAAAGGACACGAAAAATCTTTGCGCCCTTTGTGCCTTGTGAGAAAAATCAATTATACCAAAAACTCTTGCGGTACATATTGCAGGCGGGTGATATCCTGCACCTTTTGCGCCACCTGGAAACCTGCAACGCATTTCACCTTACATGCGGCGCAATCGCACACATTCCCCGCCAACGACAGTTCATCAATCACTTCCTTGGCCAACGCCGGGCTTTTGTACCCATAGTTATACATGTATGCACGCATCATTTCGGGTATCGGCAGGTGCTTGGAGCATTGGGTCTCGCAACTCCTGCATCCCCGGCAATACAGCGAATGATCCGCCATCGAAAGGTATTTCTTTTCGTCCTTGGTCATTTTCAGGTTCAAGGCCGAATCGAGCGACTCTTCCAACTGGTTGAAGGATGTAAATCCGGGGATGGCGGTATGTATGTTCGGGTTCTGCAAAGCCCATTTCAATGCTGCACGGGTATTCACCTTTTGTGTCCGGTCTTTGTCAAGATACCCGCCGGCCATGGTTTTCATCGCCACGACGCCCAACCCGGCTTTTGCTGCCCGGTCGATGGCGGGGTTCAGTTCGTCCAGATGCCCCTGGGTATAGTTATATGCTGTGAGGATCACATCATAGTTGCCATTATCCACGGCTGCTTGAATCACCGCCGGTTCGTTGCTGTGGGTGGACACGCCTATATACTTTACCCGTCCGTCCTTTTTCAGCTTCAGCATCGCTTCCAGTACCGGCGGGTAGTTCACGCTGTCTACCTTGTCGAGGGCGTGCAGATACAGGATATCCACATACGGCATCTTGAGACGCTTCATGCTGGTTTCAAACTTTTCGAGGAACTTCTCGGCAGCATCATCCGCCGGGTTTTCCTTCACTTTGGTAGCCAGGATGAACGATTCGCGAGGCTTGTCGGCAAAAAACTCGCCCAGCATTTCCTCGTTTTTACCGTTCTGATAGCCATTGGCTGTGTCGAACATAAGGATGCCCGAATTGTACGCCGCTTTCACAACCGACTGGTTATCCGCCCTCATAACCCCCATACTCAACACCGGTAACTTGATCCCGGTACGTTTACCCAACGTGCGTTCGGGCATCTTCTTCTTCATGTCGTTTTCCCTGGCCTGAACGCCCGCAGGCGCCAATGCCAATACAGCCCCGGCTGTAGCCGATAGTTTCAGGAAATTCCGACGGTTTACATGGTTGCTCATGATCAATGATTTTAAATGATTTATTATATGGTTACATGCAACTTTATTTAAAAAAGCGTCGCAATGTATCAAAAAAACGGACAGATATATCTGCTTTAACAAACATTAACGTTGTCTTAACAAACATTAATATTCTTTAACAAACATTAACGTTGCTTTTTGACCAGCAACAAATAGCAAACAAGAGAATACATTTCGTCTTCGTTGACCTTTTCAACCTGGCAGGTCAGTGTGTCTATTAATATACGATTCATCGCACGGTACGCATTTCGTCCAGATTACCCTCCCAAATACCCTTTCCCTGGTAAAGGAGAATTTTTTTCCGATTTTGCGCTTTAATAAAACTGCGCAATGCCATATGGACTGTGTCTTGCTGTGTCTTTTCCCCGCTCACTGCCATTGCTTCTTTAATTAATTCTTCGTCTAATTCTATACTGTACAATAACTAAATGTTTTTGTTCGGACAAAGGTAGGTGAAAAATAAAGCTCTCCCCCAATTTTTTTATTGTATTGTTAAATTAGTCCGCTTTACTGTAACATTTCGTTTTCCTATGAAATCTTGCCAAATAATGTCTTATACGACTGTTATAACCTTCTACGGTAAATGTTTCGGCCTTTGTTTGAAGATGTTTATCCGGTGGAATAAATTCTTCATAACTTTTCCAGTAGTCAGAAGCAAAATTACTTACAATCAATTCTTTGATTTTATCTCACAATGGTAATCCCGTTTTTGTTGACCGGTACTCACAGACAAAAGAGAGATACCTTTTTCCATATCTATCAATAGTAATCCATATCCATCTGTAGTTTTTTTTGACTTACATAAGTGTGCATTTCATCCAGTTCTACAATGGATACATCGCCATTCCTCTCAGGTAATTCCGTATTTTTACCCCAACTCTTAACCCATTGAAAAACTGTACCGTAACTTATTTTCAGAATACGACCTATGGATCTGAAACCCAATCCTTCCAGGTACATTTCAAGCGCCAGGCGACGGATTTCCCTTGACTTCACATCGGATTTTTGCTCTACCGTATAATGATAGACGCAATCCTTACATTGGTATCTTTGGCGACCTTTTAGTACGCCAGCTTTGCAGTAATTTATACTGCCGCATCTTGGACAATTCATTCGGTTTTGCTGCAATGATAACATTTCTATATGAAATTAACAATGCCAAAAAAATACCCCACAACAGCGTTGCAGGGTATCGACTTATCTTGAATATTGCATTTCGCGCTTTGCGCTAATTTCCAATCCTCTATGATGGCATCATCTTGAGGAAAGCCACTTCTTCGGGAGAGAGGAAGCGCCATTTTCCACGTTTCAAGCCTTTGCGGGTTAACCCGGCGAAATACACGCGATCGAGTTTTATTACCTTATATCCTGCCGATTCGAATATGCGGCGTACAATGCGGTTCTTGCCGGAGTGTATTTCGACGCCTATCTGCGTTTTGTTTTCAAAATCAGTGTACGCAATGGAATCGAACGCAATGGGGCCGTCTTCGAGTTCGATGCCTTGTGCCAGTTTATCCAAATCCTCTTCGGTAAGGGGTTTATCCAATGTTACCTGATATACTTTGCGCATGCGGTTGGACGGATGCGTCAGCTTGAGTGACAGGTCGCCGTCGTTGGTGAACAGCAATACGCCGGTGGTCATTTTGTCCAGACGGCCTACCGGGTAGATGCGTTCCTTACAAGCGCTCCGCACCAGGTCCATCACTATTTTCTTTCCTTTGGGCTCATCTACCGATGTAACAAAACCTTTGGGCTTGTTCAGCAGGAGGTAGATTTTGCGTTGGTTGCTCAATGCTTTTTCTTTGTAGCAAACTTCGTCATCGGGATTTACTTTTATACCCATTTCGGTTATTAGTTTGCCGTTCACCTTGATCAAGCCTTCCTTGATATGTTCGTCGGCTTCGCGGCGCGAGCATAAACCGGTGTTGGCAATAAACCGGTTCAAGCGGATGGGCTTGTCGAACACAACATCCGGGTAGACGGGAGCAATCGGTTTTATTTTTTTCTTGAGGGGTGGTGGTGGCGGCGGTTTTTGCGGCCCTTTTCTTTTTAACACGACCTTTTGATAAGGCTTATGTATTGGCGCGCCACCAGCCGTTTCCTTGACAATGCGTTTACGTTTTTTCTTTCCGGGAACCGAGTCTACAGCGCTGTTCAAATCAATGTAGCCAGAGTCGTAACCGGAATTATCTTCCCGATCATTATTGTAATTCGGGTCTTCCATACGATTCCCGTAATTGTCGTCGTTATTGTATCCACGGTTTCCTGCTGCGTTATAACTGTTGGTATACGGCCTACGCGAGCTGTTGTTTCCATCACGGATTTCCCGACGCTCATTCCCATACTTTTCCGAACGTGAAGGAGCGCCCGTTCTGGCTACTCGCTTCCAATCGTTTCTGCTATCCATAAATTGCTACCTACTGATAATTAAATGATTAAATTAAAATAAAATGTTAAAATCGCGTACAAAAGTACACAAAAATTTAGAATTCAATATGATCGTTATCTTTTTATAAAAAAAGAATAAAATTTATTTAAAATTAAGTTAATGCGATATATTACAGTTAATGAGCAATTGTAATAATCATTTTTTACTTAGCCTCGTGCATTCCTATACAAAAGTCATACCAAAACTGTTTTATTCCTCAAAAAAATATATCTGACTGTCAATTTTTCAGTCAAAATGCGATGATTTTTCAATTATTTGGAAATATGATTGATATCGCTAATATTATTCAAGAGTGCATACACTGCCAATCCCGGCAGGGAGCGAATTCCCGTTTTTTCGATGATGTTTTTGCGGTGCGCAATCGCTGTATGGGGGCTGATCACCAGTCGGTCGGCTACTTCCTTGTTGGAATAGCCTTGCAGCAGCAGTCTCAGTACATCTTTCTCGCGAGCCGTCAGACTTTGGGCTTTGGCGGTATCGCTGCTATATTTTTGCAGGTGGCGCAGTTTGTCGATAATGGCTTCATCCGGATCGGTAATGTAGATGGTCTCGTCGAACAGTCCAAGGGTTTCGCGGTCGCAATACCGGTAGATGATACCGACAACGATCGGTCTGTGCGCGGATTCTCTGATCTTCAGTTTCTTTATATCGTTTTTATGCCAAAGATGCGGATCGACGATGATCAGGTCGGGATCCGCATCCTTGAACGCAAACCTCCATTCGTCCAGGTTTTCCAGACTTCCGATACGTTGACAGATGTTCCCTTCGCGTAATATGGCGGCTATCCCTTCCCGGATGATGCGCGACCTGTCAATAACAGCTATAAGTTTGAACATGTGTGTGGTAAATTGTCGATTATTTCAGGTTTCTGGCGTGCCGCTCTTTCTTTTCCACTTTCTTTACCGATGGCGCCAACACCTGGTCTTCGAGCTTGGTATGGCAGGAGAGTTGCTGGTCGAACTCGAACAGGTAATGAAGGATTTGTACCCGATATGCGGATTCTATTTTTTCGGGCATGTATTTGATCAGTATGTTTTTCAAATCCAGCAATTTCTGTTCGATGTCCGTATGGTTCTTTTCGAACTCGTTGATGGCAAACCCGCTCGCCGGGCGATTTTCGAGGATCGCTCCGATATAAGGGAATACGGTACTGTCTTCATATTCGAAATGATCGTAAACTTCCTTGATATAACCGTCGAAAAAAGAGATCAGCATCTGACCGTATTTTTCAGGTATTTCGCCGGCAAAAGCAGCGATCAGTTTTTTCAATTCGGGAATTTGCTTCCGTTTGAATCCGTTGTGCGAATTTTTCAGGAAGGCGAGCAAGTCGCCCAGCGCCTCTTTCTTAATCGTTTTTCCCGGCGACAAACAGTCGCAATATGTGTGGATGACCACCAGGAAGGCATCGTAATTGATCCGGTAGCGATCCGCCACCTCCCGGATGCTCTGCTCGCCGAATCCCAGCCTGATGTTCAACTGTTCCAAGGCATCAAGCAGTTCCGGAAAGTCGAGAATCAACTCTGCCAGCCGGGTATCGGGGCCAATGATTATTTCTATTTTATACATACGATTTGGTTTTATACTTTATTTTGATCACACGATTTTCCACATCCTGTTCAAGCCCCGGCATTACCACCTGTGTGCATCGGCTTCCATCCACCGTCCCTGTACGCGCAGGGTCTGTTCGATCACATCGCGGACACAACCTTTACAGGCGCCTTTAGGCGAGATATAATCCGCTATTTCCTTGATTTCGACAGCCGCATCGGCAGGACAGGCAGTAATGCCCGAAGCGCGCATCACTTCGATGTCGGGAATGTCGTCGCCCATATACAAAACCCGGTCGAGGCTCAACGCATGACGCGCTGCAAAATCGTTCAGGTCGTATATCTTGTCGGACGAACGCAGGTAAACGTCGTCTACGCCCAGGGCATTGAAGCGGATACGGATGGATTCCGTACTGCCGCCGGTAATGATGGCCACAGGATAGCCTTTCCGACGGGCATACTGCACGGCATAACCGTCCTTTACATTCATGGTGCGCATCAACTCGCCCGACGGGTGCAGCATCAGCATGTCGGAGAATACGCCGTCCACATCGAATGCAAAGGCTTTTACCTGATTGAGTTTTTCTTTAAAAATCATCATCAAAAGAATGAAGAATGAAGGATGAAAAATGAAGAATTGCTCCGTCCGGAAGGTATTCTTCACTCGTCATACTTCATTTTTGATACCGCATCATTGGTTTTCCGGCTGCTTCGGCAGCTCTGGCAACCGGTATCAGCGTAAAGCCCCAGTTATATTCCCGGTTGGCCGGGATGGTGGCCTCCCTGATGGGACGCGCTCCCCAGCTGTCATACCCGGCAACGCCCTGCTGCTTCATATCCACGCATACTTCCACAAAGTTCCGGGGCGTAATGTCTACCGCATGGGTTTGCTTCGGCATGCGGTTGCGCGCCTGGTCGTAATCCTTATGAGCGATTTCTTCGGGCGTGAAGTTGTTCCACTGATAATCGGCCTGCGATTCCTCGCCGTCGAAGTCCTCGACGGAGTTGCGCAAGGCATTGAACCCGACGGTTTCGTCGGCCTGTATCATCAGACCCTTTCCGTTTTTGGCCGTGAGCGACAACCAGCGCGTATCGGTATGGTGGCCGTTTTCCTGCGGACGCACGTACGGGTAATACATGTCCCAGGCCGTGTTCCGGTACAATCCCACGAGCGTTCCCCTGTAGCGGTCGCAGTAATTTTCTCCGGGGCCGCGGCCGAGGTATTGCACCTGGTCCATGCTAACCGGCAAACGGAAGCGGACGCCGATGCGCGGTACTTCAAGCTCCGATGCCTTACGGCGGTCTTCCACGGCTTGCGGCGATGCGGTAGCCAGGGCTTCGGCTTCGGAAACGCCGGTTTGGGTTTCTTCGGCGACAGCCGGGGTAAAACGCGCCGAGACATGTACCACGCCCGAAGGATAGATCAGGTAACGAACGATGTAGAGATTACCCGCCTTGAGGAGATAACTTGCGGAAATGCGGATGTTGTTGCCCTCGTCGGCGATCTTGCTGTCCACCACGTTGAAATCCCTGCTCGATTGCTTCCAAACCTGCAGGCGCATGGGCATCCGGTTGCCGTAGTCGTTGTCGGTGGGGGCGCGCCAGAAATTGGGCTGTACGCCGAATCCGTCAGGGAAATATTCCACGCCATCCACTTTGTAGGCGGTTACCATCCCCGATTTCCTGTTGAATATGAAATCGACTTTCGACGAAACGGCTCTTAACGTATGCTCGTCCTGTACGATTTTCAACGGCGCGCCTTTCGCCGTATATTCCTCCACAGGCGCGGTCAACGGGAGTTCGAACTGGTCATAGGCGATGATATGTCCCGCAGGGATCAACGGTTCGGCGGTTTTAGCGACCACTTCGAAGTTTACATAATAGAAGGCACCGGGAACCGCCGTCAACGACGCCACCGGCACATTCACAGTTTGCGACTGCTGCGGGGCAAGGTTGAGCGCGGGCAGTACGGATTCCGTTACGGTCTTGCCATTACGGACGATCTGATACCTGATGGTATACTTGTCCAGATTGGTGAAATAAAAACGGTTGGTGATTTTGAAATCGCCCTTGGCCGGATCCACGGCTTCGAAACCGACATTCTGGTGCGTGTATTTCACTTCGGCCATGGCCGGATGCGGCTTTTGATCCGGTCCAATCAGGCCGTCGGCAACAAAGTTTCCGTCCGACGGCATATCCTTGCCGAAATCGCCGCCATACGCCCAAAATGATTGTCCCTTTTCGTTTTTGGCCAGCAGCGCATGGTCTATCCATTCCCAAATGTAACCGCCCTGCAACTGGGGATATTTGTAGATAGCCTGCCATTGTCCGTAGAGGTCGCCGGTGGAGTTGCCCATCGCATGTGCATATTCCGAAGGTACCACGGGACGGTCGGCTCCCCTGGCTCCGATCTCTTCGAGCCATGCCGCCGAAGGATATTGCGGCACATACATGTCGGTATTCCACTCCCACAAAGCCCGTTCGTAATTCACCGGACGCGCCATCAGGTTTTTGTCCTTATCTTTCAGCCAAAGGTAAGCCCGGTAGAAATTGTAGCCATTACCGGCTTCGTTTCCCATCGACCAGATGGTGACGCAGGGATAATTCTTGTTGCGTTCGAACACATTTTCGATACGATACATGTGATGATCCAGCCAGTCGGGATTATTGCCCAAAGTGCCGCCCTTGCGCAGGTTGTAATACATGCCGTGCGATTCGATATTCGCTTCGTCATATACATAAATCCCATACTCGTCGCAAAGCTCGTAGAACTTGCGGTCCTGCGGATAATGGCTCAACCGGACGGTATTGATATTGTTGCGTTTCATCAATTCAAAGTTACGCGCCATCTGTTCGCGCGTCACATAATGGCCGCTATACTGGCTTGTTTCGTGAATATTGACGCCTTTGAGCTTGATCGGCTGACCGTTGACATAAAACAAAGGCAATTTTCGGCCATCCTTTTCGTATTCGCTTTCCTTGATTTCGATGCGGCGGAATCCTACGTGAAATGGAACGGCTTCGATCAGTTTCCCGTCTTTGGTAACCGTCATCAGCAGGCGGTGCAGATTCGGTTTTTCCGATGTCCAGGTCGGCACGTCTTTCAGGGTCGCTTCAAAGCTCGCGGTTTGTTCGCTGCCGGGGTTCACCGTTACATTTTGCGATGACGACGCCACCGTTTTCCCCTGCGGGTCGAGCAGGTCGTAAGCCACCGTCACAGCCGAAGCCGCACCGGACAAGTTTTTCACATCTATCGCAATTTTAAAAATCCCATTCTTATATGTGTCGTCCAGCGTCGATACCACCCGGAAATCACGGATCGACGTTTTGGGCTGCGACCACAGGAACACATCGCGTTCGATACCGCTGATGCGGAAAAAGTCCTGACATTCGAGATATGAACCGGTCGACCAGCGGTAAACCTTCAAAGTAAGGACATTTTTACCGGGTTTTACATATTTGTTGATGAGGTATTCTGCCGGATTCTTCGAATCGGTACTGTAGCCCGCTTCCTGTCCGTTGACGTACACGTAAGCGCCTGATTTGACGCCGGCAATGTGAAGGAAGATATTGCGGTCCATCCAGTCGTCCGGTATTTCGATGTCCCTGCGGTACACGCCCACGGGGGTTTCCTCGGGCAATAAGGGCGGGGTTGGGTTGCGCGGCTTGAACTCGTAGCCGTGGTTGGTGTAGATGGCTGTGCCGAAACCCTGCAATTCCCAATTGCCCGGCACGGTAATATCCTTCCAGTCGACGCTTATATCCGGATCGGTAATACCGGCGGGTAATTTGGCGTAAGCATCTACAAAATAAAACTTCCAAGCGCCGTTGAGCAGCCGGTAATACTTGCTGTTTTCATACTTCAGACTCAGGGCGTCCTGCCTGTTGTCATAAGTCATGAAGGTTGTACGCGGTTGTTCGGTATTCACGCGCATCACATTCATATCCTGCCAGTAAGGTATCTGGGCATTCGTTCCTGTTACTGTGATGCCAGCCAAAAGAAGACTGCAAGTTATTCGATAATTCATATTAATTTAATTTGATTGATGAATTGAGAACGACAAAGATAGTTTTTACAAAGTTAAAAAAATACTGATTTTTGTCAATCTTTAACTTATT
>JAISDP010000333.1 GCA_031264715.1 Bacteroidales bacterium | reverse complement strand
CGAAACATTCCGTGCGTATTTTGCCCGTCAGGGCATTCATAGCAATAGAAATCAATGCGAAAAACATCCGCCAATCTCCGTAGGAGATTCATCATGTGAAACCCCATACGGGGTTTTGGCTCGGTGTCGGATTGCGTTTTTCTATTGATATGGTTCCCCTGACGGGGAAATATATTCTACCAATCTGCCATCGTATACCAATATGTCATTCCTGACGGGATTTGGTCGAATGATGGAACGTTACCGGGGTCTACCAATATGTCATCCCTGACGGGATTTACCGGACGATGAAACGTTGCCCGTCAGGACATTCATAGCAATAGGAATCAATGCGGAAAACATCGACAAACCTCCATAGGAGATTCATCATGTGAAACCCCGTATCCTCAACGCGACAAATTGAATTGCACCCCCCGCATACAGTATAATTTGTAACATTGAAAATGTTTATTAAATTTGCTGCCAAGTATCATCTAAATATCTATGTTTAAAAAAATTATATTCGTGTTATCAATCCTTTTGCTATATCACAATACTTCAGCATCAGCACAAAGTATTGATGTTTCTAAACTTGATCAATACTTTGAAACGCTTGAGAATAATAATAAGTTTCTGGGCAGCGTATCCGTGTTTCGCAATGGGAGTGAAATTTATACGAAATCTGTTGGATTTACCGACATCGACAGGCAGGTTGCAGCCAATGAAAAATCGGGGTACAGCATAGGCTCCATTTCCAAGACTTTTACAGCAGTTATGATATTTCAGGCTATTGAGGCGGATAAGCTATCCTTATCAGAAACGATAGACAGATATTTCCCATCCATAGGAAACGCAAAAGAAATAACAATCGGGCATTTACTCGGCCATCGCAGCGGGATTCATAATTTCACAGCAGACGAACAATATCCAAACTGGCAAACCCAACACAAGACCAAAGAACAGATGGTAGAAATAATTGCCAGAGGAGGGAATGACTTTGAACCGGATAGCAAGGCCCAATACAGTAATTCGAATTATGTGTTGCTGTCGTATATCCTCGAATCCGTTTATGGAAAATCGTATGCCGAGATTCTTGTCAAACAGGTAACAACGCCTCTGTCGCTTGACAATACCTATTTCGGAGAAAACAGCAAGAGCAATTCGTATAAATATTTCGACAGGTGGAGAATGGAACAGAAGACAAATCCCTCGATTACTTTAGGAGCGGGAGGTATTGTATCCACTCCCGGTGATATAAATAAATTTGCTGATGCACTTTTCAGCGGCAGCTTGATCTCTGCGAACAGCCTGTCCGTCATGCGGGCGATGAAAGACAACTACGGCATGGGGCTATTCCCTGTCCCGTTTCACGCTAAGCAGGGATATGGCCATAGCGGGGGCGTTGACGGATTCTACTCCATGTTGATATATTTCCCCGAAGATAAAATTTCGTATGCCATTACCGCAAATGGACTGAATTATTTGCTTAATGATATTCATATTGCCGTTTTAAGCTGTGTTTATGGGATGCCGTTTGATGTACCGAATTTTCAGGCTGTAAATCTTAATCCTGAAGACCTGGATAAATATACGGGGGAAGGAATAAACCTGCCTTTCCCAGGCTAAATCCTTTTTGGGAGGCGGGGAAAAATAAGGGTATATTTTCTACAGTTCAGATTTTCGTCAACTTCACGTCCAGCATGTAATCATTCATGTCCACACCTGTGCCGCCTTTCACTTCTTCCACAGTATCGAGGCTTGCGGCCAATACCTGCGACATGATGTATGCTTTATGGGCGGCCACCACTGCATCTGTTTCGGGGCGCTTCTGCAGGATGATGTTGATCTTGTCGGTCACATCGAAGCCGCTATCCTTACGGAGATTCTGGATACGGTTGACTAATTCGCGGGCAATACCTTCAAGCTTCAATTCCTCGGTAACGGTGATATCCAGGGCTACCGTGAGTTTGCCTTCGCTGGCGACCAACCAGCCGGGGATGTCTTCGGAAGTGATCTCTACGTCTTCGGGAGTCAATTCCACAGGCTGCCCGTCGATCACGGCATGATAAGCGCCCGACATTTCGAAACCGGCAATATCCTGCTGCGAGAACCCGGCAATGAGCGCCGAGATACCCTTCATCAGCTTGCTGTATTTGGGGCCGAGTGTCTTGAAATTCGGTTTAACCTTCTTCACAAGGATACCGCCTGTATCGGAGATATAATCGATCTCCTTTACGTTTACCTCGTTCAGGATCAGGCGCCGTACGGCCTCCACCTGCGGTTGCAGGGTATCGTCGAGCACGGGGATCATGATCTTGCGAAGCGGCTGGCGTACACGGATGTTTACCTTGCGGCGCAAGGCCAGCACCATCGACGATATTTGCTGCGCGATGTCCATGCGCGATTCTAATTCGCTGTCGGTATACGATTCCTCGCACACGGGGAAGTCGGCCAAATGCACGGATGAGAACGTCTCCAGGCCTGTCAGCCCATTGAGGTCAGTGTAAAGCTTATCCATGTAGAACGGAGCGACAGGCGCGGCTAACTTGGCTACCGTTACCAGGCAGGTATACAGTGTCTGGTAAGCGGCCAGCTTGTCGGTATCCATTGCGCCGCCCCAGTAGCGTTTGCGGTTGAGGCGCACATACCAGTTACTGAGATTCTCACTGACAAAATCCTGGATGAGACGCCCGGCACGCGTGGGCTCGTAATCGGCATAACATTCATCCACCTGTTTCACCAGCGTGTTGAGTAACGAAATGATCCAGCGGTCGATTTCGGGGCGTTCGCTCACAGGCGTTTGCGGTTCGCTGTTGCGGAAGCCATCCACGTTGGCATACAGAGCAAAAAACGAATACGTGTTGTGCAACGTTCCGAAGAACTTGCGCATCACTTCCTCAACGCCGGCAATATTAAACTTGAGGTTATCCCACGGCTGCGCATTGGTGATCATGTACCAGCGCAGGGGGTCGGAACCGTATTTTTCGATGGTTTCAAACGGATCGACCGTATTGCCGAAACGCTTGGACATCTTGTTGCCATCCTTGTCGAGCACAAGTCCATTGGACACTACGGCTTTGAAAGCAACCTCGTTGCGGGTCATTGCCGATATGGCGTGCAGGGTGAAGAACCATCCGCGTGTTTGATCAATTCCCTCGGCGATGAAGTCTGCCGGGAAAATTTCGTGACTTTCGAGGCGTTTCCTGTTTTCGAACGGGTAATGAATTTGTGCGTACGGCATGGCGCCCGAGTCGAACCAAACGTCGATCAGGTCGGTTTCGCGGCGCATCGGTCTTCCCGACGCGGAAACCAGCGCTATTTCGTCCACAAACGGACGGTGCAGGTCGATCTTATCATAATTGGCATCCGAGTAATCGCCAACGTTGAAATCCTCATACGGGTTTTTCCGCATCACACCGGCAGCAACCGCTTTCTTTATTTCTACCATCAATTCCTCCATCGAGCCGATGCACTTTTCTTCGACGCCGTCTTCGGTGCGCCAGATAGGGATCGGCGTTCCCCAGTAACGACTCCGCGACAGGTTCCAATCCTGGAGGTTTTCAAGCCATTTGCCGAAACGTCCCGCTCCGGTCGATTCGGGTTTCCAGTTGATGGTGTTGTTCAGGCGAATCATTTCGTCGCGGCAAGCCGTGGTACGAATGAACCACGAGTCGAGCGGATAGTACAGCACCGGTTTGTCCGTCCGCCAGCAATGCGGATACGAGTGGACATATTTTTCGATTTTAAAGGCCTTGCCTTGCTGTTTCAGCATCACGCAAAGGTCAACATCCAGGGAATCTTCCCCGGCGGCTTCTCCCCGGGAGAGATAGCTTTTCCCCTGGGGGGAAGTGGAGGGGGCCGTTGCGTATTCGTTCTTCACGAAACGCCCGGCATATTCCCGGTACAAATCAACATTGACCCGCTCCTGAACAAAAGCGGGGTCGAGGTCTTCCATGCGGAAAAGACGGCCACGGCGGTCAACCATCGGCTGGCGGCTGCCGTCCCTGTCGATCAGCAACATGGGCGGTATTCCGTTGGCTTTAGCCGCACGGTCGTCGTCGGCGCCGAAGGTAGGCGCAATATGCACGATACCCGTACCATCCTCGGTGGTGACAAAATCGCCGCCGATCACCCGGAACGCTCCTTCACCGGGGTTCATCCACGGGATGAGTTGTTCGTAAGCAAGTCCCGCAAGGTCTTTACCGTCACATTCGGATACGATTTCGTACGGTACCAGCTTATCGCCCGGCTTGTAAGCATCCGGCGACAGGCCGGATGCTTTGGGGTTGAAATGCTTTTCCACCAGGTCGCGGGCCAGAATCACAGTGACCGGTTCGCCCGAATACGGGTTGAACGTCTGCACCAGCACATAGCGGATATTCGGCCCTACGCAGAGAGCGGTATTCGACGGAAGCGTCCATGGCGTAGTCGTCCATGCCAGCATAGCCACGCTCCTGCCCTTCCCCAGGGAGAGGGAGAAGGCGCGCTGCAACTGTGCGGCATTATCTTCGGTATCGGAAAGATTGAAGATTGCCACGCAGGTAGTATCCTTCACATCGCGGTAGCAGCCGGGCTGGTTCAACTCATGCGTGCTGAGTCCGGTGCCTGCTGCGGGCGAATAAGGCTGTATGGTGTAGCCTTTGTATAAAAGGCCTTTGTCGTACAGTTGCTTGAGCAACCACCAGAGCGTTTCGATATAACGGTTGTCGCAAGTGATGTACGGGTCGCTCGTATCCACCCAGTAGCCCATGCGAAGGGTAAGGTCTTCCCACTCGCGGGTGTACTTCATCACGTCTTTGCGGCAGGCAGCGTTGTATTCTTCCACCGAGACGGTTTTGCCGATATCCTCCTTGGTGATCCCAAGCGCTTTTTCGACGCCCAGCTCTACGGGAAGACCGTGGGTATCCCACCCGGCTTTACGTTTCACATGAAAACCTTTCTGGGTTTTGTATCTGCAGAAAATATCCTTAATAGCACGCGCCATCACATGGTGGATGCCCGGCATCCCGTTGGCCGACGGCGGCCCTTCGTAAAAGACAAAACTTGGTTTGCCCTCGCGGGTGGTAAGGCTTTGTTCGAAAGTATGCGCGGCTGCCCATCGCTCCAGTATGTCCTTGTTGATTTGCGACAGGTCGAGCTCCTTGTATTCGGGAAATTTTTGCATTGATTTGATGATCTATATTATCCGTTTTCAAAAAACGGGCAAAGATACAGTTTTATCCCTTACCTGCCAAAGTAAAAGATTGTTGGGGTGCAATTCAAATCGCCGC
>JAISDP010000315.1 GCA_031264715.1 Bacteroidales bacterium | reverse complement strand
GTCGTCGGCAACATCCACCACCTCGACGTTTTCTATAATCTCCTGCACTTTATTTTTTCTTGACATTGATTCATGGGGCACACAAGCCCGGTTCCTGATTGAATGTTAACTAATGACAGTTACCGACTATTATCAAAACGATGATTTGACAAAGATATATTGAATCCGTCAAAAGAACGAATTTTATAAACTTTGGTCAGTTCATTTTTTGATGCGCCATGATTTTGTAGCTCAGCCGTTGCTCGGGTTGGTCTGTTGAAAGCCGCACTCTTCCGCCAAAAATCTTACTTTATCTGAATACTGTACAGTGACGACCGCCCGCAGATATATAACGTGTTTTTATCTTTTCCACCGAATACAATGGTCGAGGGTCGTTCCGGAACTTCAATTTCGTCAATTAAGTTGCCTTGGGGATCAAACACCAAAATATTGCTGGCCGGGATATATACATTCCCTGCTTTATCAACGGCAACATCCTTGGCGCCTGTTTCGGCAAACAGCGTGGCGGCAACGATTTTCCCATTCGAATCAACCTCACATTTAAATGTTCTCAAACCGGGTCCTGTGCTCGCATAGAAGGGTTTTCCGGGTTCAGTCGGTTTTAGTGAAGAAGTCTGCCCTATATCGTTTGTATTGGTTATAAGGGTGGAGCCGTCGTTTGAGATGAAATATGATTTGACTTTTTCCGTGTAAGCGCGGTCTAAAAAGTTCTCGAAGTGGTGTCGGGTAGCCTGGTAAAAAATGGTTGCGCCTTGAGGAATACGGTCGGCGTTTACTTCCTGAAGCGTAACCATGGTAGATTCGGGGTTATTGGGATCAAAACTCACAACGCCAATATCACCTCTTACGTTCGACGACGGAAATTGCACAAAGCGAGTGATGACCATCAGATGGCCGCTTTTATCGAAAGCCAGCGATATGGGATTCATTGGAAGATCGAATACCCACGATAGCTTATTATCGAGCCCCCAACGGTAAATGCGATGACTTTTCGAATCGACGAAGAACACATTACCTTGGGCGTCAACAGTAGCCCCATCAATGAAATCAAATCCTCCGGCCAATTTCATCAGTTCGGCGCCGGGAGCAACTACCTTCCGTCCGAAATCATTTCTTTTAGCCGGAACATTGCCGGATACTTTCAATAAGGCTAATTCGGCAGGACGGACATTACAGTTGTGCGTAGCGTCATACAGGATATTTTCGAAAGCGAACTTTGTCCAACTGTAGTTATGCAGACCCTTGAAAGTCAGGTTGGATGAGTTTTCGGTACGGATGGCATACGGAAAAGGCGTTGTTATCCGGCTTACCCTGTACAGAAAAGTATTGGCAAACATCAGGTTACTCGAATTTCGAATGTCAATGGGAAGACAATAGGGGCCTTCGCCGCTTTCCTCTTCGAGTTGCAGTCCGAAAAAGCGCCAGTTGGAAACATTGTTGAGGATAACTTCGTTGCGGACATGATGTTCGCTCGACATATAGTACAAACGCCCTCCGGTGGCGGTATTGGAAATATACATCCCGGCGGCGGCGTAGGGGCTTGGCGTCCAGAGGTCTTTGAATGTCCCGCTGCCGCCGTCAGTGACCCAAAGACTCCAGTATTGAGTATCCCATGTGCGGTAGGGGATACCGTCAGCAGTGCGATTGTCGTTGTACACAGGAACACCCTGTCCGTATAGTTTGTGGGCGCCATGTCCGCCAACAAAACGGACATCATTCATCATGGATTGGGCGCCGGCCATCCATTTGGCAGCAACGGCGCGCGGATTCACTCCGGCGGTGTTCAAACCGATTCCTGTCACAATATTGGTTCCGCCTTTGGGTGTTTCCAGCAGCGGCAGCGGCGCACCGGCTCCCTGGTATGCGGCAGTACTGTCTTTGAGCATGATTTGCGTAACAGAAGGATGTAACCCCACAAGTATCGTATTTTCTTTCAGTACAACCGGTCGTGTTACCCGGTAGTGTCCACTCGGCAAGTAAATGGTTTGATGGTTGGCGATGGCCTGCTCCAGGATTTCCGTATCATCCGACACGCCATCGCCTTGAGCGCCCAATGCCTTTAGATTCACCCAGGAGCTTACCTGCGGCAAGAGCGGCACATCCGAAGCAACCATCGGTGGTACTGTTTTTAACGGTACAATGTCGTGAGTGGTTTTGAGTACCGATTTTTCGCCAAGACCGGCGTATTGCAAGCCATGTGTAAATTCTTTCACCATGTATTGCTTATGCGGAATATCTATTTTTTCGCCTGTTGTTTGGTAGGCCACAAACTGCGGAACTTTAATACAAACAATATTTTCGAAATTGATCTGTGTCCGGGGATTATTTTCGTTACTGATGATGACGGCTGGCCCGGTTATTTCCTCGAATCGCGAATCGGAAATCCATAATTCTTCGGGATAACCTTCGTTAACAACCGCCGAGGGTACTTTTTTTACATGTCCCCGGATCATCATCAACCCGGCTTCCTGCGTTTTGACGGCAGCCTTTTTTTGACCTTCGAAATACGAATCGATCAGGATGAATTGCCATCCGGGCGATGTTTTCCCGGTACGTATTCCGTAATCGCCGCCAAAGAACCGGCAATATTCGATTTCATTTCCAATGTCCTCAACTCCCGTGTTTCCTTCATTCAGGAAGAAATCCATATGCGAGAGGAAACAGTGTTGCGCTACATGAAACCGTACGGCAACAGCCGCAGGATTTCCCGCTTCCATGCGAATATCAATGTTCCGTATACCGCTGTAGAAAGTTCCGGCATTGGCGTCCTGGGCGGGCCGGTCTCGCCAGGGTTTGTCCGAACAAAAATGAAACATGTATTTTCCGGTTCCTTCCCGGTAACCGTCCGTGTTTTTTCCGAGTACAAATACCGGTCGCTTTTTCCCGTAACCGATCAGGCGGATTCCCTTCCATACATGGATGGTTTTGCTGATCCGGTAAGTACCTTCGGGAATAAACAGAACGCCGTACCGCACGGTTTTCTGTACTGTGTCGATAGCCGCCTGCAAAGCGTCGGAAACATCCTGCGAACCGTCTGTGACAATGCCAAACCGATCGGGGGTAAAGTAAACCGCCAGCGGATCGTCCATCCGTTCGGTATAAACGGAAGC
>JAISDP010000249.1 GCA_031264715.1 Bacteroidales bacterium | reverse complement strand
TTGCAAAGACCTCATGTAACCGGTTGGAGACAGTTCGCAGCCTTGCAAGCTATTCCCGTAAACTTTTTTGAATGCTTTGCAGCCTTGCAAACACCTCCAATACATGTATCGAGATGCTTTGCAGGCTTGCAAACACCTTTTGTACATGTCCGGACATGCTTTGCAAGCTTGCAAACCGTGTCCGAAAGAAATTACGGATGCTTTGCAGAGGTGCAAAGCGCTCCCGATCATTTTCAAGCGACCCTTGCAAGCGTGCATGGAGTCCCTGACAGATATAAAAGGGCGCTATTGTTCATTCTTCGGTTTTGTCTTCCTCAATCTGGGGGTCTTCATCAGGCGAAACCACCGGTTCTCCTGATCACGTTATTTTTTTGCGAAAATGAATTTGCAACAATGTTTTATATGGACAACCGTTGCCGAGAAGAATATTTTAAAGCTCCTCCTCTTGATTGATTTGATGTACTGGCTTAATGTGATGTGCCAAAAAGAAGACCTCCGGTATTCGGTTTTTTCAATTTGTAATGTTTCCCGGTCAGCAACATACGTCTTACAGTTTCCTATTTCCGCATACAGGTGGGCGTCGCTTCCGGCAACGATGGGGATGGCGTACTTCCGGGCGAGTTCCACAGCCTTGCGGTTATCCGCCTCAGTTGTACGGCCGTTAAACCCTTCGATAAAATCTACCAGCGAAAAATCAACCTTCGACAGGTCGTGCCCCCTGTACGGGTGGTTAAGGATCAGTTTTCCGCCCTGTTTCCTGATTTCCCGGGCCACTTCGGTAAAATTCCTCGATTCGATCTCTTCGGAAAGAAAAATGCCGGTTACATCACCTGCATCGGTGGCGATTTCCGCTCCTGCGATCACCATAAAATCATTGTCCCTGTTCATTTTTTGTACTTCCAGGCCTCCTTTTACCGTATTGTGGTCGCACACGACAATCCCGTCCAGCCCCCTTTGTCTGGCAATGGTCAGGATTTTCCGGGGCGACATCATGCTGTCGTACGAGAAACGGGTATGTATGTGAAAGTCAATGATCATTTGAAAAACTTTTTGTAATAATGAAGCGGGATGAACAGAATTTGAAAAAGGTTGGGTTTTATATCGGAGAAATAAAAATCATTTTTGGCAACAAACAGGTCCCTCAAAAATAACAAAATATGACCTGGCTTTTCCAGTACATGAAACAAATCGCCATTCAATATCCACTGGAAACGGATTTTTTCCTTAAAGGAGACTTTTTCTATCTTTTTATCCAGGGCTTCATCAATCAGCATTTGCGGGAAATTGACTCCTGCCAGCAAGGCTAAATCCAAAGAACCCCAGAATTTGGCATTGATTTCCATCAGGTAATACGTTCCGGAAGCTTTGTCCTGTTTAAATTCCACCATAGCCACGCCATCCCAGCGAAGGGAATCGAGCATGCGCTTGCCGTATTCCACGATTTTTTCATCGAAGAATGATTCGGCAGCGGTACTGGCTCCTCCCGAAACCGGATATTCCCTGAGGCGCCGGTGTACAAACCAGTTTTTACATTCGCCTTTCTGATAGTATGCAAAAAAACCGAACCCGCTTCCATCGACATATTTCTGAATCACGGGCAACGCTTCCGTGAAGTGACAGGCTTCGCACATTTGCCTGTACTTGGTGGTCAGCTCCTGTTTGTTGCGTGCATAGCTTACAACATTCCTGCCCATTTCGTACGGAGCTTTAATGACGCATGGATATTCCGCATGTATGGTTTCAAGATCTTCCATGGCCTGTAAGATGATCGTTTCAGGATAGGGAACCCCTGTTTTCCGGGCATGCTCGTATGTCGCCCCTTTGCTTGACGCCAGCAGAATGTTGTCGGGTCCGGTAATGGTCAGATGGGTGAATTGCCTGATCCTGTCCCGGCAGGCGGCGCAAATCCGGAAGCTGATGTACGAAACCGGGATCAGAGCCAGATAACGGTTCTTTTCCAGGGTTTCCAGTAATTCTTCGATATATTTCTCCCGATCTTTCTTAGGGTTGGTAAGGATCAGTTTCCGGGAAACATATTTCGAATAAAATGAAATGGAAACTCTTTGGCAGGATACTGCATCAATCACGTATTTCCCGGTTTTGCCAAGATGCCTGACAATAGCCAGCGCATTTTTGTGGTCGCCGTCCAAAACCAGTATCCGGTGTTTATTTTCCTGTGATTTTTTCATAAATATTCCTGCCTGTTGTCATCCATGCGCCATTGTTTTTGCAGTATTCCAGTATATCCAGGTATACCCGCTTCCATCCGGCAAATTTGTATTCCGAAAAAGATGTATTGTGCCACAATAAGGTGAATACCCCGCTGAATTTTTTGACTTCATCCATTAATCCGGATATTTCATCGAGTGCTGTTCCGGGAGCAAGGCCCATGTAATTTTTGCTGCGTAGCGTTGTATCCATTACAATAAGCGGGATTTCGAGCGCCGCAGATATTTGATCCCGTACAAAATCGTACAGGTAAAAGGGATGGCAGGTTCCTCTCCTGAAGCCTGCATGTTCGGCAAATCCAAGGGAAGCATCGTAGCTGATACCGCTCTTTTCAAGTACTCCGGCTGTTTTTCCCGGGTCGAACATTAAAAAATGGAACCTGTTCCCGATGATAGAGGGCGTATCGATTGCTGCAAGTTCTTTTGCGAGTTTTTGCGCGTCGGCGTGCGTCCCGAAGCTGCCGTGGACGCCGGTCTCAAATCCGTCATCCCCAAGATTCCGGATAACCTGCCGTATTTTTTTGCTGCGGATATTATAATCGGCATTCTTCCATCGACCCTTCTTTCCTTTTTCGGGAAGAAAGAAAAAGGTTGACCTGGCTTCATACTGTTTTTCTATTGACGAAATCAGCTCAAAATTGAACCAGTCGTCTTCCGACAGGAAGCGTTTCAAAACAAGACCGGGTATCGAAAGGAACCGTCCTTTTTTCAATTCGCTGAATGATCCCTCCAGCCATGCGCTCATGCAATTGTCGATATCATGGGTTAAGGCTACTGCAAAGGCGTGGTCATTCCACAGCCGCTTGAAGATTTTCCCGCCACATTGCGATATGGCGTCATGCAAAATATCAAAATAATAGTTCACCACCGGTATCCGGACGACACCCAGTTTTTTAACCATGCTTTGCTCATAGCCGGCTCTGCCATACAGGTCGTTGCAGGAATTGACATATTCGTTCCAGCCGCTCAAAAAGTAAAATGCAGAGGCAACAATATCGTAGTTGACGGATACATGACCTTCCCCGTCGGAGATAATCTCCCGGGAATCATCCTGATCAAAAAGAAACGGGATTTGAACCCCCTTCCATTTTTTCCAGATCGGTTTTTGAGGATCTATGTCCGATTTTTTATTCCAGAAATCATCACCGGCGCTTTTGACAATCCTGACCCGGGATGTATCAGGATTCCCATAGCCGATTGAAACATGGTCAATGTCATGGAACAACCGGTAATTTCGAAGAAAATAGCTGAATATATCCATCTTTAGTTTTCATTTATTACATTGATTATGGTATCCGCAAAAGTATGAAAAAGCGGGGAATTAACAATCTGTGACAGAATTTCAAATGGATTTATACTGTGTACGGGCTAAAATTGTGATATAAAATGATCCATGTACGAATGGTTCGCATCTACTTCATGAGAATGATCCGTTATATATCACCACTGTCAGGGTCACCATTTGTTAAACTCCGTATCCGGGAAATGGTATCGTGTCTGGAAATAACTCTTCAACTGACTGATCGCTGCTTCGTAGGAGGTCGGAGCCGGATTGGCGTGTCCGGAACGGCTTTACTCCCGTTTTCTCCGTTTGATTTCGTCGCGTATTTCGGATGCCTGCTCGTAATTTTCGTTCACGACGGCCTCATTCAACATGTTTTCCAACTCGGGAATATCCATGTACTGCAACTCGGCCTTTTTCTTTCCCATTTCGCGTACCGGCGATTGGCCGACCGGGGACTGAGGCTCGTTGGAAAAGACGATACCTGCGCGTTCCATGATTTCCTCAGTAGTATAGATAGGACGCCGGAACCTTAGGGCTAATGCAATAGCATCGGAAGTACGCGCATCGAGCTCCACCCGCTTACCTCCATTTGTACAGATCAATTTCGAGTAAAAGATACCTTCTTCCAGCCGGAAGATATAAACTGTTTCCACAGAGATGCCATATTCTGTAGCAAAATTGTAAAACAAGTCATGTGTCAGCGGACGGGGTGGCTTCAGACCTTCCAATTGGATGGCAATAGCCTGTGCTTCAAACCCTCCGATGATGATTGGGATGCGTCTGTTGCCATTTTCTTCGCCCAAAACCAGTGCATAAGCACCTGTTTGTGTTTGACTGTAGGAAATACCCAACACATTGAGTGGTACTTTATTCATTCGAAAAATATAACATCAACCAAAATACAAACTTAACCATTTTTTTGATATCTGAATTATTTTTTATGACCCTCTTTACCGGAGGGATTACCCGGATTACCCCATTGTTTTAGTACTTTCAATTGAAACATGGCATATTCTTCAGCACCTACTGTCTTGTCAAACTTCAAATGACCCTGTCAACTGCTGACAGGATTGGAATCCGAAACGGGTGTTTATGGGACGCGTTTGTATGCCCGCACATAATCGATCTCGAAACGATGCGGAAACAGACTGTCGTCGATACCGCGCACGCCTCCCCAATTGCCGCCGATGGCCAGGTTGAGCAGGATATGGAACCGTTTGTCGAAAGGCCATTCGTCAGGGCCGGTTTTTTCGTTCCTGAAAGTGAAAT
>JAISDP010000247.1 GCA_031264715.1 Bacteroidales bacterium | reverse complement strand
GGAACCAATGCCGGTTCCTTGCTACCGCCGCATGATGTAAGCACTGCGCCTGCACCCAATGTACCTGCAGCGCCCATTACCGCTGCACTTGAAAGAAAATCTCTCCTGTTTATTGAATTTTTACTCATGATTATTGATTTTGTCTATTAATTGAAATTTGGTTTATTGTCCACGAATTTAAACGAATTACGAATTATTGAAACGATCTTGCCGAAAGTAATTTTCAATTGTCTTTTTTTAATTGAAATTGATACTGCTGTCCGGCTCGCATACCACACGGAACCCGATGCCCTTGATGTCCGAATACCACCAGATGCTCTTGGGTTGCTGCGGGTCTGTTTTCAGCCATTCCTCGGTTTTGGTCGAGAACCGGGATGCTGCGCGCACGTCGGCTGCATCGTTGGTATAATTACCGCCACGCACTACACGTTCGATTCCTTCGGCTGGTCCTTTGGGGTCGGTCACTGTTGCCGGCGTTTGTGAATAAGCATCCGGAGCGTACCAGTCGGAGCAGTATTCAAGCACATTACCCAGCATGTTCTTCAAACCGAATGGGTTTTGGCGTACGCGCGAAGGCTCTTGCGTTTTCACGCCACTGTTCAGGTCGTAGATGACAAAACTGTTGATTACAGCCGTATCGGGGCCGAACATCCTGTTCCACCACCCCTGCGACGAGAATTTCTTGGGACTGCCCGGGAAGAAGTACGGCGTTTCCGTTTCCCCGCGCGCAGCGTATTCCCACTCGGCTTCGGTGGGCAGGCGGTATTTCCTGCCTGTTTTTGCCGACAGCCATTTGCAATAAATTTCAGCCGAATAATATGTCATGGTGATGGCCGGGCGCAATCCTTCGCCCCATCCCTGGCTCGGGACGCCGAATGGCGGCGTCGGTCCGCTGATGGCATCCACCGAGTGGGCATTCAGGTTGCGTTCCTTGATCACTTCAGGCGGTATACGTCCTTCGGAGGAGGTTTCGATATGGTACGACCAGTATTCGTCCCAGCTTACTTCGATCTTAGCCATGAAGAACCGGCTTACGGTTACGTCGCGTACCGGGCCTTCGTCATCCCTGCGGAATTTCTCGCTATTGGGGCTGCCCATTTTGAAGGTGCCGCCGGGGATGGCAATCATGTCGAATGTCACCGACGTACCCGGGATATGTTCTGTATAGTTTTCGAACTTCGTTACTGCGGCGGGTTCGGTGAATATTTCGGCATTTGCCGACGAAATGACGGGGATTCCCGTCATCTTGGCGTGTTTGTAATCAGGGTCGTAATGTCCCACATCCAAGTGGCAACTGATACATTGCAAGTTAAGCTTCTTCTCATTTCCCTCGTAATACAGGTGCGCTGTACCGCCTTCGTCCGACAGGCCTTTCGGGAACAGGTTAATATGACATTCCTTGCACGATTCGTTGTATACGATTTTTACGGCATAATCCAGCTGGCTTTTCTGTTCCCAGTTGAAATCGGCGCTGTCTTTCGTCCGGTACGCCCACAGATCGTGCAGGCCGGTACGCGCTTTTTCCTTAAAATGGTAGAAACTGCCTTTGGGCGGCAGGTGGCAGTCGATACAATGCACCCTCACCCCGGAACCATTATTATAATGCGATGACATCTTCCAACTGTCGAATGTGTGAGGATGAACATGGCAACTTTCGCAATACTCGTCTGTCCCGAAATGATGCATCGCTTTGTTTCCACACAGCATAACAACTATCCCAAGGATGGCCCCGATAAAAAAGACCAGCCGCGAGCGTTTTTTTGAAGACTTTCTTGTGCCCGACATCCGTAAAAAATGCTACCGATTAATTTTAAACTCCAACTGTTACAAAATTTGCGCTAAGATACGACTTATGACTCACATAGAGCACGATTATTTCCATATCGCACGTTAAAAAATGTTAAATAAGTGATGGCAACGGCTGAAGAAAGGTTACAAGTTACAGGAAACAACCCGAAACTCGAAACTTTTACCTATACAACAAATTCTGTTTTCATGCATAAAAGAGCATCCACGGCCTTCCTGCCTTTCTCGCCCAAATCGACCGAAAACCCGTTCACATATAAATTAATGTGTTTGCGGCAGACATCCAGTTCCATTGCCTGTGCATGACGGGTAACGAATTTGTCAGTCATGCGGGGATTTTGCAATGCGAAGCGTACACTTTCGCGCACTGCTGTGTTCACCTGGTGTTTTGTTCCGTCCGGCAGGTCGCGTCGCACAGCAATAGCGCCCAACGGCAGCGGCAAGCCGGTTTCTTTTTCCCAGTACTCTCCCATGTCCATGATCTTCCGCAGTCCCTTTTGTGCGTATGTGAACCGTGTTTCGTGTATCAACAGGCCGGCGTCCGCTTCATCGCTCAGTACGGCCTCCTCGATGTCCGAAAACAGGTATGCCTTTTTATTCGTGGCGGTGGGGTAAGCCATTGTCAACAGCCTGTTGGCAGTGGTGTCCATCCCGGGGATCGCAATCCGCAAGTGGGGCGTCTCATCCGGGTAAATCTTGCGGCGGCTGATAAGCAGCGGTCCGTTGCCGAAACCCAGCGCGCTGCCCGCCGCGAGTAACTTGTACGCAGCCGATACCCCCGGATAATGTGCATAACTGATCTTCACCACATCGAATTCCTGTTCCGTGGCAGCCCGGTTCAACTGCTCGATATCCCTCATCTCCACACCGAAAGTCAAACCAAAGGTGTCGACCTGTCGGTGCAGCATCGCCCAGAACATAAACGTATCATTGGGGCACGGGGAAAAAGCTAATGAAAGTTTCAAATTTGAAGCTTTTTAGACATGTTAACCTTAAAAATCCTGTAAGCCTGTCTAATCTGCATTTTTATTTTTTTCTGAATATCCGTATTTGCGACAACTTGGACAGGTTCTTCCATACCAGCGACCTGAACCCGCCTATTTGATTCGTTTTCATTGCCCTGTAGTCCTCCTTGCTTTTGCGCAACAAGTTGGTTACGCTCTTATTGCTGATGCCTCCCACACGCATGCGCACAAGCACATGGGGCAGGTATTCGCTATGAAAATCCGGATGTTTGAAAAAGCGCAACACAATATCGTAATCGGCTGCTATGCGCATCTCGGTATTGAATATTCCTAATTGCTCGTATATCGTGCGATGGACGAAAAGCGCAGGGTGGGGGGGCATCCATCCTTGCCGGAGCAATTGCGGATGGAACGGACAACTCTTCCAGAAACGGATAATATTGTTCAGGTCGTTGCGGGCCACATACACCAGGTCGCCGTATACAGCCTTGCATTTCTTTTCCTTAAAAAGAGTCATCACCGAAGCGATCACGAAATAGTCGTGCAGCACATCGTCTGCATGCAGGAAGCCGATCACCTGGCCGGTAGCCATTGCAATGCCCTTGTTCAGTGCATAATACAATCCCCTGTCGGGCTCGCTCACCCATTGTGCCACAGCCGATCCGAACCTGTGGATCACATCCACCGTACCATCCGTCGACCCGCCATCCACGATGATATACTCAATATCCGGGTAGGTTTGGGTCAGCACCGATTGTATCGTCGACTCAATGGTCTCGATATTGTTATACGATGCGGTGATAATGGATATGGTCAAGCGATTATCAGTTTTTGATTACTTGATTATTTGATTTTTGATAACAGTGACAAAATTATAAAATAGTTGTAATAATTTGCAAAAAAAGGAGACAATTCAAATTATTGCATTGAGGATAAGCTTACACGGGGTTATCAACCTTATATTTAAAATGTCTTTGGAATACATGATCGGATTGATGAAACAAGTCTCACCGCATAGGGTGATAGTGTCTCACCGCATAGGGTGATAGTGTCTCTAAGTACAGGTATATGAAATATGTTTCGTTAGCAGTTGACCCTGACAGGTCTAACGACCCTGTCAGGTCGGGCGCCGTTGAGCCGAATTTGCAATTCGGCTCGGAACATCAGGCAATTTGCAATTGCCGCTAATCAAGTCAGAACACCGCTGACAGGGTCTATCGACCACTGTCAGGGTAACGCGCGCAACACCCTGTCAGTGGTCTTGACCCTGACAGCGGTGGTATAAATATCCAATATCCAATATTCAAATATCTAATCAGTTATCATTTTTTTATCCCTTAATGAAGTAATTTTTAATTTTTAATTTTTAATTTTTAATTCTATGTCTCATGAACTCTAAAAAAAGATGTTTTATGGAAAGAAAGCGCCGGATGGGTCGATGGATTCTGACGGCGGCAGTCGCGCTCTGTTTTATCGGATGCGGCAACAATGAAGAAAGTCAGGTAGAGGTGATTCCTCCGTTCGATCCGTCCCAGCCGGTGGTGGTATCCGACTTCACCCCCAAAGAGGGCGGCGTGGGACAGCGCCTGATTTTTTACGGACAGAATTTCGGTAACGATCCGGAAATAGTCCATGTGTTTATTGGCGGAAAGGAAGCCAAGGTGATCGGCGTAAAGGGTGAATACATCTACTGCGTCGTACCCGAAAAAGCCTTTGCCGGCAATATTGAAATACGTATCGGCAACGACGAAAACGCCGTTGTAGTCTCCGTTGCGGAAGCCTTCGCCTATCAGCGGAAAATGGT
>JAISDP010000231.1 GCA_031264715.1 Bacteroidales bacterium | reverse complement strand
AACATTATTGGCAACAAATTGTCCAGGGATTTTGACATGACCAAGATGTTTTTGAATCAAAAAACCGACGGCAAATATAAATGGTTTTTGTTCAAAAATAAAAAATTATTTGCTACCGGGAGTGCAATTTATACACGTTGGAACGTAATTTACACTTGAAAGGGCTACCAATATGCCGTCGTGCGAAGATATAAAACAATTCCTGATTAAGAACGTTTCCAGGAATTGTCGCGTTGAGGATACAGGGTTTCACATGATGAATCTCCTGCGGAGATTTGTTGATGTTTTCCGCATGGATGCTATTGATATGAATACCCTGACGGGCAACACCCTGTATTGCAACGAATGCACCTGCACCGGGAGCAATTCAAATTATTTGAATTGCTCCCCACATAAAATTTTACCGGACAGCAGTGATTGTTTTTTATACTTTGCCCCTATCAGGTAGGATACTATTTTGCTTTTCCGGGTAATGACGTAGTGCAAGATCATGGGTAAAATGATGCCGGCTGAAATCACTGTTACCGCTTCGATCACAAATGCGGCCGTATCTCCGATATACAGTTGCAGCGGCAATTTTGCGAACACCGCTTTGGTAAAGCCTTCAAAAGTTGTGTGAAACAGGTATATCGTATATGAACAGGCCGATACCGATAAAAATACCTGTTGTACTTTTCCGGTCTCTGAAATGAATTTGGCTATTTTGATGATCAGGGCCGCGCCGGTCAGTGAAGCCATGAAGGAACATACCGGCATATCCTCCATGTCCCATTGTTTTTGTTTTGCCATGTAAAATAAAACAAAAAGCACAACAAAAACGAGGAAATTCATATTCATGACGAAAGCCCGGACATTACGCAACTCGTGGAACAGGCATCCCGCAACAAAAAACACCAGCATGTTTTTGATGTAGGATACATACAAAAATTTGTCCGGCAAATGAACGGGCGCGAAATGCAATATGAGCGCCGCTACAAAAAGAACCGCCAATCCCTTGCGCGTTTTGAAAAGGGGAACCACCAAAAATATAAAGAACAGCACATATACAAACCATACGAACGGGGCTGCCGCCGGATAATAAAACATTTCATGGAAAGACGCCCATGAAACCGGATTGTCAGTAGCGCCGGAACCGAGAAGCAGCTTGGTACCAATCACAAAAACAGAAATGAAAAAATACGGGATCATCAAGCGTTGAAATTTATGCAGTACAAACTTCCCATAACTCCTGCGCTTGTCCGCTCTTTCCCGCTCCAGATATATGTAGGTGTAGCCGCTTACCGCCAGGAAAAGCGGCATCCTGAACGTATGAAGCACATGGTAAATTGACATCCACCAGTCGGGACTGCCATCCGGCTTAAAGTGTCCGGCAACCACCAGCATAATTGATATTGCCCTGGCAATATCAATCGTATATATCCTCTCTTTAGCCATTTAAATTCGAATTCAAATAAACGCGACGCACATTCTCATAAAAGATACGGTCTACTGTATCTTTCGGCAATCTGATTCCTTTGATATACCTGGGCGATAAGGGCGTGTTAAGTACCTTTCCCGTTTTGATCACCTGATCGGTAGCGAAAAACAGCCAGTGTTTTTCGATTTCCCCGTATAAGTGTCCAAACAGCCAGTTCATATACACGCGGGGAAAACATTTACACACGGGGCGCATCCAGTTCCGGCTGCCATTTGGAGACACAAAGTAATCCAGGCCGTACATTACCCTGTCCCGGTAAGTTTGAAAAAAATCAATCACACCATTCCTGTTTCGAAACGTCTGCTCAAAGATATGAGTAATACGTCCCGAAAGGTCAACGTAAAAATTGGGGAACCTGTCAAATCGATTTGCCAGCTCCTCCAGACTCCATTCCATACTTCCCAAATGGGCGCCGACGAATATCAATCCGGGGTAACGCTCCAGTATGCGGTCCCGCGCCGCGATCTGCTGTTCGCAGGATGGCGTTTCGGGATGCAGGTACATGTGAAATTGGGGATTTTTGCTGTAATACTGTCGATCGGAATGGGTCGTCATCCGTTCGAGCGGTAACCAGCAATTGCGGGGCTCGCCCAAATGGGCCAGCAGCGGTATTTTTTCTTTTTCGAGGAATGCGTATATCGGGTCGAACAGGGGATCATCGGCCATGAGATACTGTCCGGCCTCATTTTTCAAGACCATTCCTGCATTTTTCCATATCTTAATACCTCTTGCTCCTGCAGCCCTGCATTTTTTAATCTGCCTTACGGAGTCATCCGCAAATGTTTCAGAAGCGAAATTTGTCGCGTCAAAAGCGCCGAGGAAATTGAATGTTTGCGGATGGCGCAGGTGAAGAGACCGGCTGATTTCAAACTGCACATCTATCGGCAGGATGTCAAAATTCGTGTTGACGGTTAAAAGATGCAGGCCGGCTTTTGCCGCCTTGCGTACAAACAGGCCGTCGAATGTATGATAGTGTATATGGGCGTCATACTTGGGCGCTCCGTCGAAGTCTGCGGGCGAATAATATTCTTTCACCTGGATGAAATGTTATTTTTATTTTTTTGTTTTCGGCTGACGTGTATATTGTAAAAGAACAGGACATTTCCAATAATGTACCTTCTCCACATTCGTTTGGGCTCCAGGCACAACCTGTATATCCATTCGATTCTTAGCTGGCGCATCCATAAAGGAGCCCTGGAAATCGTGCCCGACAAAAAATCAAGAACTGCGCCTCCGGCAATGAATAATTTCACACCGGGCAGTTCATTTTTATTTTCATGAATCCATATTTCCTGTCGCGGGACGCCCATTCCAACAATGACAATATCGGCCTTTAACCGGTTTATTTCATGGACTATATCCTTACTGTCCGTTGCCGGGAAAAAGCCGTTATGCATTCCAACAATCTTTATACCCGGAAATTTTTCTTCCATTTTAGCTTTCGCTTTCTCCAATACATAATCTTTTGTCCCAAGGAAATAAAAGGTTTTACTAGCAATATACCCCTCATTGATGATCAAGGGGATAAAATCCGTTCCATTTAAATTATCCGGGAATTTTATGCCTTTTAACCATCCTCCCAATGAAATTCCGATTCCATCATTCAAAAGATAGTCGGAGGACTGAAGGGCATTAAAATATGCGGGATTTTTCTGAGCCAAGTTAAAGCAGTGCGCATTCAGGAAAAAAACTGTTTTATGAGCGTCCTGCAATAAAACATTTCTGATGCACGACAAAGCCTCGTCCTGCCCCCAAAGATCAATCCTGATATTGTAAAAGCCGGTCTTCATAACCGCTATCTTCCTGAAATTGCGTTTATCATATCCGTTTGCGGCTCGCCTCGACTGATAATTCCAAAATTGCCTTTATAATCCCAATTTGCGCGCGCTATTCCATGTCGTTCAAAAAGAGTATGCAAATCCTTCAGCCAGCGTATCTTGTCCTGTTCCGGAGCGCTGCTGATACAGCCGTATTCACCGCAATATACTTTCAAATTGTATTTTTTAGCCACTTTAACCACCTGCAAAAAATCACTTTCGATTACATCCATGTTATAAACTTGCTTCCCGCTTTTCGCGTAATTTTCAGCCGAAGCCAGATCGGCCTTCGCGATGATCTGTCCCGGATAATGAACCGGTACCGTAATGTCCTTTACAAAGGTCCACGACGCTTTGTAGTGCGTCAGCAAAAACGGTGCGTAATAATGAAAGCTGATGATGATATTGGGGTCATTTTCGGGTATTCGCAAGTCTTTTACGGTTGCAAAATTCTGCCACTGGTTTGAACCCATCACAACTGTCCTCTCCGGTTCCAATTGGCGAATGACGGCCACGCAACGGTTTACAATGACGTTCCATATTTCGGGATCGTCCGCAACCGGTTCGTTCATAAGTTCGTATGCCACCCTGTCGATGGAATATTTTTTCAGTTCCCCTGAAATTTTACGCCAACATTCATAAAACCTCTCCTGCGCCTTGACATCCGTAAACAAAAGTTTTTCTTCCGCATCAAAATGATGCGAACGCAATATGTGCAGGTCAACCACTGCGCGTAAATTAAATTCGGCGCACCAGCCCAGCGCGTTGTGCAGCAGAGCGAATGCTTCCGTTTCTTTTTGACCGTCTTCTTTGAACATTTGTTCTTCGTCAACGGGTATGCGAATGTGGTCGTAGCCCAAACCGGCTATGTATTCCACATCAGCGCGGGTAAAATACGCTTTGCGCTTTTCCCCACGCTGAATGCTTTGCGAAAGCCAGTGACTGATGTTGATTCCACTCTTTATTTCAAAGGATTTCCCATAGAAATCACAGGGGAACAGCATGAGCGATGCGGTCATAACCGCCAATAAATATGCTTTTTGTTTCATTATTCGATAAAAATTATTTTAGAAATGATAATATATTATATTAATATAAATAACATACAAATGTTCAACGCCTTGCATCCGTCAGGATTTGCCACATTGCCTGCAGCGCATCATAAAACTGTTATATCCCGTTTGTTTCGCCCCCTTGTTTATCAAGCATACAAAACAAGCTATTTTATTTCAATAAATCAATATAAATTTTTTTTAATTTACCAAGCACTGTTTCGGGGAAAAAGGGCTGTACGGTTTGATACGCATTTTCACCATATTCCGAAATCTTTCCGGTATTTTCAATAAAAAACAGGATTGCATTTTTTATCTGCTCCAAATTTCCGGGCTCTACCAAAATACCGTTTTTATGCGAATGTACAATTTCGGGAATACCGCCTACGCTGGTTGCAATAACGGGGTGCGAGTAACTCATCGCCTCCAGTATGGTTATTGGCAAACCCTCGAAATACGAAGGCAAAATAAACACGTCTGCGCGCTCCAGACATTCGTTCTTTTTTGCTCCCGTTACCCAGCCTTCATACCGGACAAGCGACGACAGGCCGCTTTCAGCAATAATCGCATTGAAATCGCCATCCATCACAATTCCGCCAACATGCAGGAGAAGTTTATCCTTGAAAAGTTCTTTACTTGTTTTCAACACCTTCAGCAAATCATAACTGCCTTTCTTCTCCTTTATTTCGCCCAGGTAAAGCAGGTGCAATTTCCCGTCCGCCTGCCGGGGCAATATGGAAGCAGGCGGTATCACGATATTGTTCAGTACAACAATTTTTTGTTCGTCGACACCGATACTCGAATAATACCGTTTCCACGATTGAGACAGAACTATCAGCTTGTCGCAACGATTGACGGTATCGACAATCCATTTTTTGTTGTCGCTTTTGTCATAAAAGTCTTGAAATTCACCGGCATGTTGATGGTAAACAATTTTTTTATGAAACATCTTCGCTATTCCAATAAAAACCGCCTTGCGGTGAAAAGAGGCGTATGCCGCGCCGTGAATGTGGACAATTTTAATTCGCCAGTCGAACAAAAGTAAGAGAAAACATCGGACAACAGCCTGAAAAGCGTACCATGCCTTTATGAACTTTGTATCTACCCGATGCCGGAAAGTGGGAATCATGCGAAATCCGTCAAAGTATTTTTCATATGAACTCAAAACGGCGGCCACTCCGCCAAAAGCAGTTATGGATATGCCAAGCGTCAGGATTTTTTGTGATAACTCCTTATTGATGTACTTTGCTTTTATGGTCATACTCTTTAACATATAAAATGTTGTTCAGTGAAGGCATTTTTGCTTTTTGGTTGCGATTCAATCAATAACGGACTCGCCCCGTTGCCGACAGATGATACAACAAACGATGGCAGCCCTTGTGCAGCAAATAAAAATACAGTGCATACTTCAAGGGTAATTGCCTGTATGGATACGAAGACGCTATTTCTTTCCAACAACTGTGATTAACAGTCTCTTTCAGCCATTGCTTCTTTTCTTTTCCGGGGAGCGGCGATTGAATATATTGACGGATGCTGCTTCTCGAATCCCCGATGAAATGCCTTGTCGCCCGTAAATAGCCGTCAAGCCCGAATTTATTGGCAGAGAGCCAGTCCTTTAAATATTGATAATAGAACCTTTCTCGCTCCACAACGTCCGCCCTTATCGTATGACAGAACGAAGAAGGGTTTTCCCTGTAATGGTACAGAGCGTCCGGAATGAAAGCGATGGAAGCGGCATGTGTAAGAAAATCCAGGTTAAACAGCAAGTCTTCGCTATGTAATTCCCTTTCGCTTTTGAATCCAAGTCCATGCCTTTTGATGATGTCAGTGCGATATAGCGCGCAGCACGATGAACATTCGATATCCCTGTCCGATTTTGTTTCAGGCGGACTGGCAATCATATCGAGCATGAGTCGTCGTATATCCTCCTCTGTATGATACAGAGTTTTTTTGCGGATCGTTGTCCCACCCCAGGTATCTCCCCGGTCATTAAAGCGCTGGTAGGTAAAATATACGCCATCTGCTTTTGTATCCGTCGCAATGGAGTACAACTTTTGGTATGTATCCGCATCTACATAATCGTCGGAATCCACAAATGCGATGTATTCTCCTGTAGCCGTTTCAATGCCTGAATTCCGTGCATATCCCTGCCCTCCGTTTTTTTTGTGAACGACCTTTACCCTGTGATCCTGTTTTGCATATTCGTCGCATATTTCAGGACAATGATCGGGCGACCCGTCATCCACCAAAATAATTTCCAACTCCGTCAATGTCTGATTCAACAGCGAATCCACACAACAGTTCAAATACTTTTCCACATTGTATATCGGTACAATAATACTTACTTTCGGTTGCATCATCTTTTATTCCGGTTTTCGTGCAGGCGCAATTCCTTCCTCCAAAAAAGAATGAACAACAACTCCCGCTCCTATTTTTATATTATTTGCCACTACCGACCGACTGAAAAAACATTCCAAAAAACAGGCGACTCGTTACAGTCGCCCGAAAAGTTACAACTTGTAATTGCATCAACAAAGATTACAACGATGGGCAAAGATAGTACAAAAAATTAGCCGGTCAGCCGATATTGCAACAAATCATCAAAAATATTCACTCCATAACATGATTTCGCCCTGTAAGGCCGGCCTTACAGGGCTTGGTGAATATAATGTGTTTCGTTTCGCTACAGGGTTGCGGGAGCGCTGTCCTCCGTACCCCATGTAAGCGAAGCGCAACACGGGGCTATCAACGTTGGATGCCTTCCGGCATCCGATCGCAAGCGTGAAACATTCCGTGCACGCTTTGCCCGTCAGGGCATTCATATCAATAGAATCAATGCGGAAAACATCGACAAATCTCCGCAGGAGATTCATCATGTGAAACCTCATATGGTCTGGGGTGGCTGTTTTTTTCTATTGATCTGCTTTCCCTGACGAGAAAACAGATTATAAGAGCGAAACATTCCATGCGACATCGGCAGCGCCATACAGAATTGTGTTACGCTTCAAAAATCAGTTCAGGTTTGATGTGAAATTTTGTGTATAACCGCTTGGCCAGATCGTAGGACATTTTACTTTTACCGCACATAAACCGGGAAAACGTGGGTTCCTGAATTCCCAAAAACCGGGCGGCTTCTTTCTGTTTCATACCCCTTTCCACCATTGCACGCTGTATGCTTAAAACAAGCGGGGATTTTGGTTGACTGAATGAAAATGACATAAATTCGTCGGCATATTGAGCGCCCAGGATAGATAACCGCGCGATTTCGCGGGTATAATCATTTTCGTCGGGGTCGGCCAAATAGCCGCCTTTGGTTGCTTCCTGTATTAAATTTTCAAGGTGAGCCGATAACAGTTCATATTCGACTTTTGTCGTTAAACGGGTAACATTTTCAAGTATCTTTTTCATTACGAGTGTTTTAATTACTATATTTATACTATTTTGTTACAATACGGAACAATCGGGAATCCTGTCATATTCTTCATGAGTTCCCGCCCATCGGATGTTAATGACACCGCCAACAAAAAGAACGATAGCAACAATACGGTAGTTATTGCCTTTGATATTGAAAACGATGTGTCTGTTGCCAACGTCGTCTGCATCTGCAAAACACCGCCAAACATCGTGAATTGACTGCCAATTTGCAGCCTTGACAATATCAACCCATCTTGTGATCGGTTTTAATGTGATGGCATGTTTGCGCGTAAGCTCATCTAAAATTTCAGGATTCATAATTAACATGATTGTCAATTATTTGTTTAATATTTGTCCCTTGACTGATCCAAGGGGCAAAGGTAATAAAAATTGCAAAAAGTATAATGAAATTGCAAAATCTTACAAGAAATGGTTGACGTTAGAAAAATAATATTTTTTCCGTATGTGCTGGAGAATTGCACCCCACAAAGACCATTCCATCATCCCCTTAAAACCGGACGGTCGCAGTCAGGAGTTTGGAGTATCCGCAAATGCACGTTCGATAAATTCGTCAAAATCCCGGAAAACCGCTTTATGGTTTTTCTTCCAGTTCATCAGGGCGCTATCCAACTGTATTTCCATGGTATGGACAAAATGCGCAGGATATTTGTCCATTTCACTGCCGCTCACAAACAGAGGAAACTCTTCCCAGAAATCTTCTATTACAGGCATTCTTCCATACTGTTCCTTGATACTCCTTGCGTAAACAAACGCTTCTTCTATTGATTTTTTACACCGTTTTTGATAATATTCCTCCACGGTACAGATCACTTTGGCCGGAGAACCAATGGCAACGGAATTTGCCGGGATATCTCTGGTAATTGTTGATCCATAACCAAATATACAGTTATCGCCAATAGTTACACCTTTCAGAACCGTACATTTCCGGGTAAAGTAAACATTATTCCCAATAACCACCTTGCCTGAACTCGGCACAAATTCATCATACAAATTCATAAAAACTTTCGTTATAAAGTCATGGGTTAATAAAGTAAACCCGTCTAAAAAACGAACGTTATCACCAATTTCTATAAGAGAAGGTCGTGTTGGATCAATGTACACTGTTTTGGGATTACGGAAAAAAACATTATTGCCTATCTTGATATGTTGTTTCCGCAAGTAATCAACATAACGCTCATTACTCATCTGTACCCACCGTAATTTTAATGCCTTGAAAATTCGTGCTATCATGCTTTACTACCAATATGCCATCCCTGACGGGATTTTTTTGAATTTTGAATTTTGAATTATGAATTTTGAATTGTCGTTTTCTACCAATATGCCGTCCCTGACGGGATTTTTTTGAATTATGAATTATGAATTTTGAATTGTCGTTTTCTACCAAATATTACATCCCTGACGGGATTTCACCGTCCGGCTAAAGCACCGTCTGTTGGTAGCCCCATTAGGGGCGACATATTGGTAGAAGACGATCGATATGCCGTCCCTACAGGACTACAGATATACCGTCGCCTACGGGATCTTGTCGGGGATCAACCTCCCCCTGTCCGCTCAACGGCGCTAATGCTGTCAGTCCATGCATCTGAAAAACTGCTACATCTTATTTATCTTGTTTATCTTGTTTTTTCCGTCCGCCAGTGGGATAGATCACGTTGCGCGACGTTTTGTAAAGCGTGAAAAAGTCGGGATCGGTGTCCCGGAACAGGTCGATGAGCGGATCCAGTTCGTCGAAGAGGGTGGAATCGGCGGCGGCGAACAGTTGCTTGAGGTTGCCGGTGTGCAGTTTGCGTTCGTCTCTTGTTTCCGCAGGTTTATTCCGCAGGAGCTCGCACTGCGCGATGCTTTCCGACAGGGCGTTGCGTTGCTGTTCGTCGATGCCGTAGGGTTGCAGGTCGGCGGCACGGGCTGCCGCTTCCTCTGCGATATTCTTTGCGGTAATGACCGCATCCATGACATGTCCGTTATAGAGCGTACTTTTGCTGAGCCCCGCCCTGGACAGCAGCTCCGCGTTGCCCGTTTTGAAGGCATAGACGCAGACGGCCTTTGCCGTCATGACGGTGAGCTGCACCATCCGGTCGAAAGCGTTTCCTTTTTCCACGGTAACCCCCTTCGAGAGGGCGCCCGACTGTTCCTGCGCCTTCCGGACGATGTCGGCGATGTTGCCGTCCAACTGCGCTACAGCCTGCCCGAAGGCAGGTACGCCCGTATATACGGAAGCGTACTTCCTGCACGCATCCAATACTTTTTGATACATGGTTAATTTAGATTCCTGACGATCATTCATGATGAGTTGATTTTAAAAATTAAGAATTAAAGATTAAGAATTAAGAATTTATAAAGATTATTACTGATTATTTATTATTTACAAAAACATTCGTCTCATTTACACGCGTTGGAACGCAATTTACATTCGTTGGAACATCATTTACACGCGTTGGAACGCCATTTACATTCGTTGGAACGTCATTTACATTCGTTGGAACGTCATTTACATTCGTTGGAACGTCATTTACACGCGTTGGAACGTCATTTACACGCGTTGGAACGTCATTTACATGCGTTGGAACGCCATTTACATGCGTGCAGCACGCCATTTACATTCGTTGAAACGTCATTTACACGCGTTGGAACGCCATTTACACTTGAAAAGTCTACCGATATGCCGCCCCTGACGGGGTCTACCGATATGCCGTCGTGCAAAGATATAAAACAATTCCTGATTAAAAACGTGTAAACCAATGTGTCAAAGAACGCTTTATTTGAATTATATCCTGTTGTATCGCGGCTTACGCCCTTTCAGGCCTTTCAGGGCTAAGGTCTTTTGTATAACCGAGATGATAAAGTGCATGTAACCACACATAATACCAATTGACTTTAGATAAAACAGATATTTTATCTCTAAATTTGAGATGCGTCAAAAGTCGTTTAATAGTACGGTTAGTGTACATTTTCAGATAAATGGAAGAATCGTACTTATACCATTTCCAATACGGAAACTCGTTTTTATATGAATCGTAATGAAAGGTAGCATTGTTTTCGGTTACCAGGTTGTATATTGCTTTCGTTTCATTTTTCCATACGACTGGCGAAATGAGACTTAATCTCAACCACATATCTACATCCTCACCCCGTTTAACACCCTTCATAAATCCATCAACGCAATTAAATAACTCCCTTTTTACACAAATTGTCCCTGTCCATGGGTGCGTTATTTCATTTTTTATTAACGCTTTGCAGTAATCGTCAATCAACAGGACTGTACCTTTGGGTAAGTTCACGTTCACTCTGTCGCAGTTGTCGCCCGCTCGGTAGATAATCGTGTATCCTGTTGCATATACTCCTGCCTGCGGGTACTGCTCTATCATTCCCTTCTGGGTTTCCAGGTAGTCGGGCAACCATAAATCGTCGGCATCAAGAAACGCGATATATCCGTATTGCGCTTTTTCAATTCCGTAATTTCTCGCATCGGAAACACCGCCGTTCGGTTTGGTAAAAATACGAATGCGCGGGTCGTTTATTTCGCTTACGACTGCCAGACTGTTATCGGTAGAGCCGTCATTGACGATAACAATCTCAAACTCCTTACAGGTTTGAGCCAGTATGCTCTCAACCGTTTTTTTAACAAAGTTGGCCTTGTTGTACAGCGGTATGACGACTGAAAACCGTATCATTTCCTTTTGATGTTTTTTACTTGGTATGACAAAGTATATTTTTTGCGTATTGTAATACTTTTGATCTTGTTTCCTTATCAAAAGCAATGTAAAAAGCAGAAACGCAGACTGATAATCCCGAAACTGCGACAGCCAGCAGAAACGGCAGATAATAAGCTGCCAATGCCGAAACGGGCAACGTGCAGGCAATGATGAGAAGTATGGGAACAAACACTTTTTTGAACAGGGAAATATGAGATAATTTTATCCATTTTCCCACCAAATACAGTTCAACACACAGCTCTATTGCGGAAGCGGCAATATAAACCAGGAAAGGTATATGCGGCGCCCCTCCTGCTTTCAGGAAAAACCAGGATGCGGGCAAAACCGATAATAACACGGTTCCGGTGGTCAGCTGGAATACTTTCATTCTTCCCGTGGCATGGATGGTCATCACAAAAGGCCGCTGCACACAGGATATTAAAGACTGTATCAATACCAGGCGGCAGAACGTTGCTGCGTATTCGGGGACTTCGCCCAACCAGAATTGAAGGATAAGTTCCAGGTTCAATGATATGGGAAGAAATAACAACCACATTAAAACAAAGGAAATTTTCGCATTTTGAAGTATCAAACTGCGTAAATCATCTAACTTTCCGGCAGCATAATTTTTTACTATTTGAGGATTTACAGCCATTTGAAAATTACGCACAAAATTTATGGCTGCATTGTTGATCTGATAGCAAACTCCGTATGCGGTGTTTACTAAAATGCCGAAAAATGAGTTTAAGAGGAGATTGACTCCCTGCGTTGCTCCAATAACCGCTCCGTTGCCCAGCGTATCCCATCCCGAGAAAGTCAGCATAGGATATATTACTTTCCTGTCCCATTCAAATTTGTATGTACACTCTTTAAACCGTTTGACGCAGTACAGCCTGTAAACGCCTGTGATGAGGCAGGAAACAAGCAGCATCAGCACGGCATAGAAAATCAACTGATCCCAATGGCCAATGGATAATAAATATACAATACCCAGTTTCAAACAAACGTTCAATATTTCGATATACGCATAAATATTCATCCGCTCGTGCGAAATAATGGCTGCATTATACGGTACCTGTATGATCGTTACCATTGCGCTTACGATAGACAGTTGATAAACAGCACGCGCCGCATTCATTCTATCCGGGGGTATTTCCATGATATTCTCCAGATACCACAGTCCTGCGGTTTCGGCCAATACAAGGAAAAGAAATGCTATTAAAACATGAATGGTAAGAGCAGCCGAAAACGTTTTTCGAAACTCTTCCTTATCTTCCCGGCCCAAAGCAAAAGTCAGAAACCGCGAGGTTGAGGTGCTCATTGATGCCTTTAAAACGGCAAACATCGCTAATACACTGCCAACTACGTTGTAAATGCCGAAATCATCAAATCCCAATGTGGCCAGGACAACGCGGGTCGTATAAAAAGTGATCCCCATCGAAAACAACATTCGAAGATAGAGATACAGTGTGTTTTTTGCTATACGGTTATTCATCAATTTCTATTGAAAAAACAGTTTCGGTTTGCGGAAGAAGCGCTTGGGGCCGGAATACATAATAAGCATAAATCCACAGCGTCCACTGAAGAGGAGCCGCCAAATTCGGATTCATGAAGCCAATGATGTAAAATACCGCAAGCAGGAGCCATTTGTCAAATTTTGAGAATACGGACAATCTGTGATACTGAAACCTGAAAAGCAATAACAGGACAGGTATCGTAAAAACAATACCCCAATCCAGGATCAAACATACAACTCCGTTTTCAACTCCAGCCGCTCCCAATTTGTCCATCATGAACAGGTAATTACCGGGATGTCCCCATATAAAATTTTCCTGACGGTCGTAGTGCCTGTAAAAATCCCAAACTTCCAACCGCGTCTGGCCGCTACTATCCATGAGTTCCATATTCATCAGCCGTCCACCGAAAGACGTTTGCGTGACCATGTAACCTATGCCTAAAACCACGCAAAAGACACCCAGTTTGATGATCCATTTCCTGTTTTGCGGGGTTGTCCTGTTGACTTTCCATATAAAATACGGAGCTACGAAAGCGGTTATAACCAGGGTAGCTCCACGGGCGTTGAAACAGAACAGCGACAGATATCCCAGAAAAAACAAAAAAATCTGTACGTACTTTTTCTTGAAGTCGGAAATAGCGATGAATGTCATAAACACAGCCACAACCTGCGCGTTAGCCAGCGGATGTCCCAAAAGCGACGTACTCCTGAAGAATCCGGAGATTGCAAACCAGTCAAGAAACTCATTGGGCAAATTGGGGTTGAGAAAGAAGGCACGGTTCAATGTCCATTCCACTATTGACAAGCCACATTCGACGATAAAAAAACCAATCATTACCCGGCGAAGAAGATTTAATTCTTTCCCTGTCAAGGTCTCAAAACTCATGGCTATGAGCATGGGAGTGATCAAAAGCTGAACCGCTTCGGAAATATAACTCTGTCCGAGGGCCATTTTGAAAATAATGATGATAACAGCAAGTAAAATGACATATACAGCATCTTTGTTATATCGTATTTCTTTGAGAAATACCTTCACGGCGAAATACGCCAAAACGGGTAAAAAAACCAGCATCTTGAGGCCTCCAAATCCAAACGATGCCGGTATCATAGTATTAAAAAACAGGTTAATTACTATGACAAATATAAATAACAAATACATCATTTATCTACTGCCGGTCAATATACTCAATAATTTGGGGACTGTTTTGCCGGCAACCCAGTACACTCCCACACATATACACACGCAAACAGCCGGCGCAAGAAAATATTTCAGGGTCAAAACAGGGATGCCGGTTGAATCGAACAGGATATTCAGCGCTTGATTACATTTCCATAATATTCCTCCGTGCACCGCATAAATAAAGAAACTTGTCTGGGTGAGAAAAGGATGAATGGCAACACGACCGCGTTCTATTAATCGGGATGCTATATTGATCATTGTGATACTGCCGGAGACATTACACAAAGCAAAAATATAACCAAATTTGTCAGTTCCCAGGCAATACACGGATAAAATCAATGTAACGATCAGACAACAGAACCAAAACCATTTACCCTTCCGCGATTCCACGACCATGTTCTTGCCATGAACAGCCAACCAGGCGCCAAGGGTGAAAAAGAACATGACGAGCGGAAACCATATACCCATACCCGTCAATAAAACATAAGAGACGCCCAATATGACGACACCTATCAGTTTTGCGTATTTTACAAAATAATAGACCAGTGGCGAACAAAAGGCAGCAACGATCAGATCTCTCACATACCACATGGGAATATTATATGGATATGAAACAGAGCCGTCACAAGAATAATTCCAGAATATTGTGAATATCCCGTTTTCCTGCAATTTACTCATCAATTCCGATAAACTGCCGTCAAACCTCATGAAAGCAAACAAGGCCGCCAGAGCCAACGGAATGATGTTCCACAGCAGGTATGGAATCACCAATGTCTTTGTCCTGCTTTTGATTTTTCCGAAATAGATATTCCTATTCCATACTTTACCCTTATAGAAAAATAAAAATCCGGAAAATACAAAAAAACAGGGGACTGTTACAGCGCGGGGAATAAAGTCCGACAAAAGAATACGCATTAAATTGTAAATATCCGTACCGGACAGGAGTGTATAGTCAATGTGTGGAATATACTCCTTTAACCAATCTCTGTCGCTGACGGTATGCGCTAATACGACGCCGGCAGTCAGCGGAAACCTCAAACAATTGATGGTTTTGGATTGCAATTCTTCGCTGGTCATGTAAAAAACTGTAAAATATTTCGATGCTTATCTGCTGCCTGTCAATATGCCCAACAATTTGGGAACTGTTTTATCAGCAATCCAGTATAGCGCCACACAAACAGATACACAAACAGCCGGCGCAAGAAAAAATTTCACGCCCAGGATAAGGGCGCCGGTTGAATTGAATGTGATATTCAGCAATTTAATACATGTTCTCAATATCATTCCGTGCGCCGCATAAATAAAGAAACCCGTCCGGGACAGAAAGGAAGACCGATTGATGGTAACATAGCCGCGTTCTATCAATCGGGATGCAATATTGATAGTTACGAAACAACCGAATATATTGAACAGGATGAAAGGATAAATATATTTATCGCTCCCTGTATAATATACGGATAAAATCAAGGTAATGACGGTAGAACACAGCCAAATCCACCGGCCTTTCCGTAATTCCATGATCATGTTCCTGCCATGAACGGCAAAATATGCGCCAAAAGTGAAAAAGAACGCGACGACCGGAAACCTTGCATTTCCCACGAAAAAAAGGATACCCAAAATGACGGTACCCAAAAGCTTTGTGTATTTTACAAAATAATAGACCAGCGGAGAGCAAAGGGCAACAATGATCAAATCCCTCACATACCATAAAGGAGCGTTATATGGATATGAAACAAAGGCCTCATGATAATAATTCCAGAATATTTTCAATATCCCCTTTTCCTGCAATTCATTCATTATAGATCGCAAACTGCCGTCAAACTTCATGAAAGCAAGCAGCGCCACCAGAGCCACCGGAATGATATTCCACAGCAGGTATGGAATCAGTAATGTCTTTATTCTGCTTTTGATTTTTCCGAGATAAATATTTCTGTTCCATACATTCTTAGTCTTATAAAAGAACAGGAATCCCGAAAACATAAAAAAACAGGGAACTATAACGTAGGGAACAACGGCTGACAAAAGGAAACGGGTTAAATTGCTAACATCCATGCCGGATAGATGTTTATAATCAATGAGTGAAACATATTCGCGTAATGTATCGTCATCAGTGACAGTATGCGCTAACACGACCATGGCAATCAGCGGAAACCTCAACCAGTTGATGGTTTTGGACTGTAATTCTTCGTTGGTCATAAAAAGGTTAACGGGTTATATGTGGTTATATATATAATGGTTCTATAACGTTTTGTGTGGGTAATTCAAAATCCTGAAAGGATTCAATTTTCGTAACCGCAGGTCAACGACCTCCGGTTATGGAAATGATGACTTTTCAAGTCATTAATGCAAACTGATACCGCGTATCTCTCCTTTTTACCCATACAATTCGTTATAGAGCCTATATAATTTTTAATTCTTAATTTTTAATTCTTAATTTATTATTATCCGTCGTTTTCCTCGTGGTTTTTGTCGTGAAGCAAAAATTCCGACATTTTCAATTCATGGAATGATGCTTTGGGTATCAGGGGTACATTTTTGCTGTTTTTGTCATCGTATTCATGATACTTGTCGGAGGTGTTTTCAGTAACGGAACCATTCAATACAATGTGCATATTCCTGAATTTTCCGCCGCGATACAAATTCTTGATTTCGGCAATTTTTCGCCTGTCGGTGAATTTTTCGCGCACTACAAATATGGAAAGGTCGGCAAGTTGGGCGGTAATAGTTGCATCGGCCAGTATATTTGCCGGGGTGCTGTCGAGAAAAACATAATCGTATTTAGCTTTCAATTTAGCTATCAGCAGTTTTAAATGCTCGCTCATCAGCAATTCGGAGGGCTTTGAGGGCTTATCGCCTGCGGGCAGGATATCAAAACCGGCATGGATATAATTATTTTCGATAAACAGGTCTTCATTTAATTGTTGCTCCAGCAACTGTGAAATGCCTATGGGCTTGCATCCGGTCATCCTGCTCAAGGTCGCCCTTCTCAAATCCAGGTCTAAAAGTATGACTCTTTTACCGGCAACGGCAAAAGTCATGGCCAGGTTTAAAGCCATGAATGTTTTTCCGGTTCCGGATTCCAGGGAAGTAAAATGAATCACCTTTGCGTCCTTCATCCCGATGAGCCCCAAGTTAGTACGGAGGATGCGGAACGCCTCGTTCACGGCGTCTTTCCCATCATCCCGGACAAGAAGCATTCCGCGCTTTTTCGATTCGGGGATGACACCCAAAAGCGGAACAGGCAAACTTTCAACGTCTTTTTTGTCGCGAATGGACGTATTGATGCTGTCGCGCCCCCAGATGACGCCTCCGGGCACGCCAACCCCAACAAAAAAAGCGATCAGCAATGCTATGTATTTATTCGGTTTCACAGGACTCATACCGCCCGAAGGCCGGCTAATCACACGCGAATTGGTTGTATTGACCGTCAGCGCCATTTCGTTTTCCGAACGTTTTTGCAATAAATAAAGAAGCAGGTCAGCCTTGAGATTCTGCTCGCGCTCAATAGATAACAATTGTTTTTCCTGCACGGGATTGGATGCTATCCGGCTGGTCATCCTGTCCTCCTGCGACCGGAAATCCGACATTTGCATGTTGAGGGTTGTTATCAGGTTGTCGACCGTATGGATCAGGGATTGCCGCAAAGACTGCAATTCGCTGTTCAGGGTTACAATCGCCGGGTTATTCTCGCCGCCATTGGTGATCAGTTTGTTCCGGTCAAAAAGTTTGGCGTTGTACTGGCTGATGTAGGATTCAATTGCAGGGTTTTTCAATCCCAGCTCCGGTATCATTTCAGCAGTTTTAGAGTTTTTGGCCAGATGATCCCTGATAAATCCAGCGATGTTGATCTGGGTGTTTACCTCCAGCGCTTTACTTGAATATTCCCTGGATTGCGACATGTCCATTGATCCGGCTACACGGGTATCGGTAACCTTGTATGTGCTTTTGTATTGGGCTAGCCTGTCGTCAATAGTCTTCAATTCCTGTTCGATGAGCGGAATCCGTTCGTTGAGAAATTCCAGGGTTGATTTGGTTTCCCTGTTTTTCTCGGCCAGACTGCTTTCATTGTAAACGCTCATCAAAGTATTCAAAAAATCCTCTGCCCTTTGAATGGATACATCTTCCATATCCAGAACAATGATCGTATTCTGCTTACTCGAAAGAGAAACAGTCAAATACTTTGCATACCACAGGGCAACGTTTTTGACGCTGCCTTTAGTCACCACCACGGGTACCTGAAACTGCCCGGATGAATAATATAACGATGGAGAAATGATAACATTACCTATGGGAGTCGATGTTTCTTCGTTAAATTTGGTTTTAATGTCTTGCTTTATTTCAACTTTCCTGTTTGTAGATGTCTTTTGAACAAAATTGGAAAGAACAACGACACTGTCGGGTAACAGTTCTATTTGAAAACTAAATGATTCTCCTTCGCGGGAATTGGGAAATTCGGCTATGACAGGCGATTGAGCGTACAAGTCCACTTGTTTCAATCCGTCTTTCATTACGTAACCAATGTTCAATTTCAAGCGCTGTACCACCTCCTGAATCAATTCCGGTGATTTGAACGCCTCTATTTCATTATTCACATTGACATTTTTCTCCCCCCATTGTCTATGATCGTTGCTGAAAGCCGCCGTGATGTCCTGGCGGTTATCCTCCCTGACCAGGACGGTGGCAGTTCGCTTATATGTTTTGGAGGTCGATTTGATATACACGACTGCCAGTCCGCAGCACAACAAAACAGACAGTACAAACCATGGCCAATATTTGATATATTTATTCCACAGATTGTTAATCAGAAATTCGTCGTTCTGGGAAATATTTTGATTTTCCATGTGGATATTTTTAAAAGTAAAGAATGAAGAACATGTTTCAAGTTTTATTTAAAAATCAGCACAGCCATTGATGTTAAAAGCGATGCCAGGGAAATCCACACGCCCATGGACCTGTTTTCGTTGATTCTTGACTGTCCGGCCCGGGTCTTATTGGGTTCAACATACACTACATCATTCTGTTGCAGGTAATAAACCGGCGAACGGAGCAATGCTTCGGAACGCAGGTCCACTCGATAAAGATTAACGACACCGTCTTTTTCACGACGAACCAAAACATTGTCGCGTTTGCCGTAAATGGTCAGGTCTCCGGCTTTGCCGAGCGCTTCGAGTATCGTAATCCTGTCACCGTCCAGGGCAAACGCCCCCGGAGTTTTCACTTCCCCCAAAACATAAATTTTAAAATTCATGAAATCGGTGACTATGATGGGATCCTTAATCAAATTTTCCTGAATCAACCTTTGCTTGATCATTTCAGACAATTGATCGCGAGTCAGCCCCGCTACTTTTAATTTCCCCAATACCGGGAAATCAATATTTCCCTCCAAATCTACTGTGTAACCAAGCAATCGTTGCGAATAACTGGAAGCAGACTGTGTACTTCCCGCCTGATAGGTTAATAACGGGAGATTAAAAGCCATGACCAGTTCGGGATTTTTGCTGGATACAACAATGGAAAGCACATCCTTGGCCTGGATTACAATGCCCGCATTCACTTCTATTGTTCTGACGGCTTCATTTGCCACATCCTGCATATATGCAATTTTCTTTTCACTGTGGCATGACGCCAATACAAGACACAATAAAATGATGATTTTGCAGTTCATATGTAATTTTATAATTTACCTGTTTTTACAATATATGAGAAAATTTTAGACTTGTTACAGCTCCGCTACCGTCAGTCACATCCAATTGTGCCTGACGTAACCTGTATGAACCTTTTCCGAGGCTTGTGCATCCGGATGAAGAGCCGGATGCACAACCATACGAATTATTATACGAACACCGCAAAAATAAGTTACAAAAAATTAAAAATTATCCTGTCAGGGTATCGTCAAGGATTTAAAACGCCGCCTTGTGACGGGAAATATACTTCCCACAAAAAATTTCAGGAAACGATCAAAACATCTTCCACCTGAAGAACCGCAGTTTGCTCCTCACATAAGTGGTGTTCACAGGGATGTTGTATGAAAGGGTTATTTCATGCGAACCGCTGTTGTAGCCGTTCAGATTGTCAAAACCGTAATCGTATGAATAAGTTACACGGATTCCGCCGTAAACATCGATTCCAAGCGCTATACCGCAATCCACAGGATTCCGGTATATCAGGTTCACACAGATGTTATTGTTGTAGCGAAATGCTGCATTTACCTCGCAGGTATTCATTTTGCGGGTATTGTGCCAGGTGATGCCCGGTATGAAATCCCAATACTTGTTCATCGCCAGTTTGACACGTGTATACGCATAAATATTCCTCATCGGGCGCACAAGACTCTGGTCGTCGTACATATAGGTGATATGAGTCACCGAAGCGCCGACTTCCCAATACCGTGTATTGAATTCAAATCCGAAATCAAAATCGGGCAGGGTTTTCGACTTTTTACCCTTGGTGATCAATTCGTCGTTGTCGTCATAATTAAATAAGTTCGATTCGTCGTAAGTATTACTCATGATCCCCATCCCCAGTCCGAACGAAAGAAAAGCGATTTCCTCGAACGGGACGAAATAGGCATAATCCAGTTTGATATTGTTGGTCCGTTGCGGTCCGAACTTATTGTTGATCCATGATAATCCAAAACCCGAACGTATCTGCTTTACAAAACCATGGCCATATATGGCCTGCGTTGTTGGTCCCGGAAAGCCGACCCATTGCTGGCGCATGGTATAAGCAGCGTTCATATCGCCGCCTTTTCCCGTAGTCGCCGGGTTGATCAGTCCGCGGTTACTGGCCTGCTGGAAGAACATCGGGTCGGTTTGCGCAAGGGATATGCCAACTACGCCAAATGTAAGGACACATATGTAGAGGAATCTCTTCATTTGTTGCCGCATCATCGTTTTAAGGTTACGGTTCCCTTGAAAAGCCGCTGTTCGCCATTGTTCATGGTGCGCCTTACCACGTACAGGTATGTGCCCTGGGGCAACAGCTTGCCTTTGTATACGCCATCCCACCCGTTGACGCCCTTATAGAGCAGTTCGCCGGCCCGGCTGAATACCTGAAGGTCGAAACCTTCGAGGAATATATCATTTTTACCGTCCTTGTTCGGTGTGAAAATATTGGGCAATTTCCTACTGGTTACATCAATTTGCAACTGATCCTGCGAAACGCAGAAATTGACGTCGGTGGCAAATACCCGCACACGGTATGTTCCCAGTTCGGCCTGGAAACTCACCGAGTTATTCAACCCCGCCTTCTGCACCACCTTATTTTCAAGCAACAGTTCGTAACTTGCAAAACCGGGCGTAGCTGTTACCAATACTTCGTTGCCTTCGAATATTTCGTCCATGGGGCGACCTTCGAGCGTCAGCGCCACCTGCTGGATTTCCAGTACCGTAACCTGGACATCTTTGGTCTGGGTGGTGATGCCGTCGCTCACGGTTACTTCGTATACAGTGCTTGCCAGAGGATAGTCACTGAGCACGGCTTCGTTCCATACGCGCGGTTTCCACGAATAAACATACGTCCCGCTTCCGCCGCTGATTACCGTGGTGACGACGACTTTTCCACCCGGGCAAACCTCGTAAGCGTTCACCCTTAGGGCTACTTCCATCGGGCGGTAGGGATGACGTACGATGACATTAAATTCGCAGGTTTCAGTATTTCCGACAGAATCGGTGATCTCGTATTTTACAGGGGTTGTGCCCAAATTGAATACCGACCCCGAAGCCGTTCCCGTTGTTTTCATTACATATTTTACCGGGCTGCAATTATCGGTATAGTTCAAATTGTAGGTCACTACGGCAGAATTTTCATCTTCATCCAGTTCTATGATGATATCTTCCGGGCACGTGCCTTTGGGCTTTTCCCTGTCCCTCACCGAGATCGTTTGCAGTGCATAATCTTTATTGCCTGCTTCGTCCATGACCCACCATGTCAGGGTCGTGTCGCCCAAATGATAAGTGACCGGCGCCACGGGATCGGTGTATACCAGGAGATTGCTCATATCGGTACAGTTGTCCGACACAAGGGGTTGGCCGATATCGACATTGGCGGCATAACAGACCCCGTCGCCCGTACTGACGACCAGGCTTGGCGGAGCGGTAATTCTGGGCAGCGTATTATCCCTTACGTTTATCATCGCTGATTTGGGATAACTGCTTTCACACATATCCAGATACTGCACCGTGACGTAATATGTCGTGTCGTGCATCAGCACAGGGGTCGTAAAGGTTGATCCGGTATGAATCAATCCGGTTTTATTATCGTGAGCATACCACCTGAACGTGGAATTGGATACCTGCGAAACAGCTTCGATCACGGTGCTGTTGTTGGGACACAATTCGGACGCATATGAAAGCTCCACGGCGTCCACATTAGCCCGGCTCCTGACCAGGACGGTAATTTTCCCGTTGTCTATCGGGCTTTCACATTCTCCGGGTTTGGTTTGGGTGACGTAATATGTCTGTTCGCCCGCCGTACTTGTGTTGATCTGGGGGGCAGTCGGCAACGGTTTCTTTTGTTGGTCGTACCATTTAATGTCCGTACCGACGGCTTTCAATGTTGTATCAGGATCGTTGAGACACAAATCGATATTCGCTGCAAAACTGGGTATATCAGACAATGGGCGCACGGTCACGGAGGCAGGTGTACGGCTGCTTTCGCAAGCCGGGCCGGAAGAATACGCTACCTTTTGCGACACCCACCATGTTTGCGTACCGGGTATTGACGTATCCGGGACAGGCGCCGGTATGATTGAGCCTCCTGTGTCAGCATCATACCATACGGCTGTATTACTCTCAATGATAGTCAGGGGTGTAGCCGCATCTCCTTCGCAATAGTTGCTTGTAACAGGCGTAGGAGGCAACGGGGGCGACCATACGATGATGGGTATGGATGAAGACGCCGTTGTTCCACAACTGTTTCGAATCTCTACCCAAAGAGGCTTTCCGCTTTTTGCGTCGGTTACGGGATACACCAGATCGGGAACCGTGTTATTGGATACCGTTCCGCTTTCAACCGTGGCGCCTTCCAATTTCCACTCGTACGACTGCAAATCGCTGCCATTGGTAGTGATGCGGTCGACCGCCGCTACAAGGTTACCGCCGCTGCATACTTCCGAGGCGATAATACCTGTGATGAAGGGGACATCGTGAATGATCAGGCTGGCAGGTTGGGAGGTCTCCGATGTAGTGGTGCCAAATAGCGTAACGACACAACGGTAGGTGCCTTCATTCTGGGTGGTGTAGCCGGGTCCTTTGGCATCCTGGGTGGGCAACATGTTCCAGTTTCCATTAACCAATTTATACCATTGGTAAGTATAGGAAGTCTGGCTACCGGACACAGTAACGGAAAATGTAGCAGATCCCTGTGATTTGCATATCGTCTGGCTTACCGGCTGTGTGACAATAATATTCGCCGATAGCAGAGAAATACTTGCAAACAAACAGAATAACAGTATCAAACTCTGTTTCAATATGAAACTATATCTTTGTCGGGTTGTCATTCTTGATTCTCCATAAAACACATCCACAAAATCCACCTCGAGAGGGTTTTAACCTGATATTTATCTCTTTTATACGGAAAAAAAACATTTTTGTTACACATTTTTGAAACGAGGTGGGTTAAAATAAAAACGTATCCCTTGCGATAATGTTAACCATTGAGGCAGGGAAAAGTTGACCCGGACGGACTAAAGATTGCCCTGTGCCCGAAGTTGCCAATGATTCGATTGAAAATAAGCACATTGTACTAATTTTCAACTTTTACCTTTCAATTTTCAACTTTCAATTACTATCTTTGGCATCTGAAAAATATTTTCATGCCGGATACTGTAGAATTTCGCACCAGTAATTGGGACAAGGAGGACAAAGAACTCGACCGCTCGTTGCGGCCTGCCGGTTTCGTTGAATTCAGCGGGCAGCCTAAGGTAGTGGATAACCTCCGTGTATTTGTGCAAGCAGCCAGGATGCGGGGCGAAGCGCTCGACCATGTGTTGCTGCACGGTCCTCCGGGTTTGGGAAAAACCACGCTGGCCAATATCGTTGCCAATGAACTGGGCGTCAACCTGAAATTATCGTCGGGGCCGGTGCTCGACAAACCCGGCGACCTGGCAGGTATTCTCACCAACCTTGAGAGGAACGATGTGCTGTTTATCGACGAGATACACCGGCTCAGCCCCGTAGTGGAGGAATACCTCTACTCAGCCATGGAAGATTACACTATCGACATATTGATTGATAAAGGTCCCAGCGCCCGATCGATACAACTCACGCTTAATCCTTTCACACTCGTAGGCGCCACCACCCGGTCGGGTCTGCTCACCAGTCCTTTGCGGGCGCGGTTCGGCATCACCTGTCACCTGCAATACTACAATACGGACGTTCTCACGCACATTGTAACACGTGCAGCCCGTATCCTGAAAACCCCGATTGAACCGGAAGCCGCAACAGAAGTGGCTTCGCGCAGCCGTGGTACGCCACGTATCGCCAATGCATTGCTGCGCCGCGTACGCGATTTTGCCCAGGTGAAAGGCGACGGAACTATTAACCTGGAAATCACGCGTTACGCATTGGATGCCCTGAACATCGACCGCCACGGCCTGGATGAAATGGACAACCGGATACTGCGTACCATGATCGAAAAATTCCGCGGCGGCCCCGTGGGACTGACAACCATTGCCACTGCAGTGGGCGAAGACCCCGGAACCATTGAGGAAGTGTACGAACCGTTCCTGATCAAGGAAGGTTACCTGAAACGAACGCCGCGCGGCCGCGAAGTAACAGCTATTGCATATACCAATCTCGGAATCAGCCGCTATAAAGACCCGGAATTGCTGTTTTAGGAATAGTTCCTCCCAATCCTCTCTTGTACTTTTTACCGAACGGTAATGGGAAAAATTTTATGACAATGAACGATAAAATATTAATAATATGAGTCTTATATTATCTAACTTTTTATATAAAAGCGTCAATGCTTCCCGTAAATTCGACTTGATCGTATTCCTGGAGATTCCCATAGCTTGAGCGGCCTCATCATAGCTCATTCCGTCCAGCCGGCACAGGACGAACGTCTGCCGGTAACGCCCGGGAAGTTCGTTAATAGCATTGATTATCTGCTGTTCTGTTTCGGCAGAAATCAGGTAGTCGAGCGGATTTTCTCCCAAATCAGCCAGCATGGTACACACGATATTGTGGTCATCGTCAATGTATGAAAGTTTACGCTGGCGTTTCTGTTCTGTCCGTATGTAGTCGATGCAGGCATTTTTGACGGATGTGAACAGGTAATCTTTCAATGATGTCCGGATTATTGTATGCGGCCTGTTATTCCAATACCTGACAAAAACATCGCCGACAAGCTCTTCTGCAATAACCATATCACGGATGTAGCCCCTTGCAATTCCACAAAGCGTGGAATAATACTGCCGGAACAATTGTTCGAAATCGGTGTTTTCGCTATGCTTCACTTCAAAGGATGTTTATAAAAGATTGTAATCTACTGCCGTGTCAACGATATAATGTTGGTTTGACCCTGGGGTCTAAAAACCCTGTCAGGCCTGTCAGGTCACTGCAATAAACGACCTATCAGGCTGCAAAGCTGCTGACAGGGTCATTTGAAATTTGGCAAGACACTACATCCTTTTGCAGTACTCTCAGGATATGACCGAATATCTTCGGCCTGGCGGAACTTCCCGGTACAACGGTAATTCACCATGACCGGATTTTGCATTTCTATTTTGAGATGATATGTTTTCCCAACATTTTGATCATATCAGGAAAAGAAACATCATGCTGTGTGCCCTTTGTTCTCTTTGGCGCCTGTGCGGTTTCTACATGCTTAGTATCTTATCGAACCGCTTGCTTAAATCTTTCAACTCCTCGAGCGTTTTGTTGCCGCCCTGTTCGGTAGCAAGCCACACGTTTTTATAGCTTTTACGCAAAGCTTCCATCACCTTTGCCCAGTTGACATCTCCTTCGGTAAGCGGTGCGCCGAAACCGGCTCCACGGCCCTGCCTGTCTGCTATCTGTTTGCTAAACTCCTTGATGTGGATACGCCCGATACGGTCGCCCAGGATACTGACCCACTGTTCGGGCCAGCCATATACCAGGATGTTCCCGCAGTCGAAGTAAAACTTCACGTACTGGCTGTTGAACTGGTCAACAAAGCGGCATGCTTCCATCGGACTCAGGAGAAAGTTATTCCAGACATTTTCGATACATATTTTTACCTTCATTTTCTCGGCAACCGGGAGCAGTTTCTTGATACCTTCGGTGGAACGGTTCCAACATTCGTCGTAGGCTACGGTGTCGTTCACTGTGCCGGGCACCAATAATATGGCATCGGTTCCGTAGGCTTTGGCGTCCTCAAGGGCAACGATCGCCCCGTCGATACCCTCTTGGCGTACAGTGGCGTCGGGGTGCGAGAGCGGTTTGCCCCAATGCGTGGAACAACACACGTCGGTAATTGCCAACCCGGTGGCTTTTGCAGCATCTATCACTTCCTTGCGATCCATGTGGCTGTTGGGTTCGATTCCCTGAAACCCTGCTTCCTTCACCGCCTTGCATTTGTCGAGTACGGAGCCTTCGATACCGACGGTTCCCCACATGATCGATTTCTTGAAGCCGGCATTTGCCGGCTGTGTCTTGGACACGCCACCGGCAAATGCGCAGTTGCCGGCCAATGAGAACGCGCCGGTAGCCAGTATCGTGTTTTTAATAAAATTGCGTCTTTGCATCATGGCATGTTTTAAACTTTAGGCGCAACGCCGGCCACTGGAACCTCTTCTTTAATGCCGGGAACGGGGCCGAATTGATACGTTTCGGGACCCAGCTTCTGAGTCGAAGCCATCACCTGGTCCCAGGTAACGAATTTGCCCGTGTACGCTGATTCGCGTCCCATAATAGCCATCAATGTGGACTGTACGTGCTGTTCCACATCACTCATGGTTTTGTTGGTACGGATGGCTGTTACCAAACGGATATGCTCCTGTACGTACGGGTTGGGAACCTCCATCGACCGGTCGGCATCTTCCGGCCCCGGATGCGGATACTTCCAGGCAACCGTACCATCGTGGTTGAAAATCGTATCAAAACAGTTGGTATATCCTTTTGTACCATATATCATCACTAAGTGGTTGCTGTCGCATCCACCGATCTGGCGCGAAGTACAAAGCGCACGATGACCGTTGTCATACACATACTCGATACTGAAAAAGTCATACATATCACCGGTCACGCGGCATTGACGTCCACCGGTAGCTTCGGCCCTCAAGGGTTTCTTATCGCCCATGAACCACGACATCATGTCGATTTCATGAATGAACTGTTCCACCACCAGGTCGCCGGACGTCCAGCAGAAATTCACCCAGTTGCGCATCATGTACTCCATATCGTCCCAGCCTTTTTCGCGTTGCCTGAACCACAAAGCGCCACCCAGACGCGATACATGAGCCGATATAATTTCACCGATGGCGCCACCGGCTACGCGCCGATAAGTCTCGATACAATCCTTTTGCGAACGGCGGATAGTACCACTGATCACCGAAAGTCCCTGCTGGAAAGCCTGCTTGCCCAATACCAACATTTGCCTGGCGCCAACAGGATCCACTGCACAAGGTTTTTCGATGAAGCAATGTTTCCCTTTCTTGATGGCATATTCGAAATGCATGGGGCGGAACACAGGCGGTGTACACAATAACACCACATCTACATCGGAGTCGATCACTTTCTGGTAAGCGTCGAATCCCAAAAAACAATTTTCATCGGGAATATTCTGGCCTTTGGCTTTCAGGGTTTCGCGGCACGAGTCCAGTTTGTCCTTGAAAATATCGCCTATCGCAGTTACCTGCAATCCATTGCCTGCATTGATAAAATCCTCGGCAGCGCCTGTTCCGCGTCCGCCGCATCCCACGAGGCCAGCTTTAAGCGGTTTCCCGTCAGGGGCTGCTTGCAGGATTTCGGGTACTACTACATCTTTTAATTTCTCTTCTTTTGAAGCAGAACCGGAACAGCTTCCCAATAACGCCGGAACGCTCATTGTCCCTATTGCTCCCAAAGCTGATGTCTTGAAGAAAGACCGTCGACTTGATTTAAATTGTTCTTTCATGCGATTAATTTAATTTTTGATGGTTATTTTTTGGTGCTTTTTGGTTGTTTTTTTGGTGTACAAAATTAAAATATTATATTAATAAAAGCAAAAAAATATAAGTATCGGTTTTATGTATATACCCCACTAAACACGAACTGATGCAATAATCCAATGAATAAATGAGGAGTATGTGTGATGCAATCATCATTCAAAAAATTCAAAAATTCGAATCTCATTGAAAAATTATTAACTTTACCGGCAGATTATTGATGAGAAATATATATTCATAATCCTAAAAACCTCAAAAAATCTACAATATGAATAAACATATTTCGCGGCGCCGTTTTATCGGCCTGACGGCTACAACTGCCGGAATGTTCACCATCGTCCCGAGTTATGCCGTGAGCGGCCTTGGGCACATCGCCCCAAGCGACAAGCTCCATATTGCCGGTATCGGCGTGGGAGGCAAGGGCAATGTAAACCTCAACAACATGAAGTCGGAAAACATAGTTGCATTGTGCGATATCGACCGGCAATACGCCAGGCGCTGTTTCGACAGTTTTCCAGAAGCCAGGCAGTACGTGGATTATCGCAAGATGTTCGACGAAATGGCCAAAAGCATCGATGCGGTGATGATTGCTACGCCCGACCACACCCACGCCGTATGTGCCATGGCTGCCATGCAATTGGGCAAGCATGTGTATGTGCAGAAACCCCTGACACATTCCGTATATGAATCACGGGCGCTGCTCGAAGCCTCGCGCCGTTACAAGGTGGTAACGCAGATGGGCAACGAAGGCCACAGTAGAGACACAGTGAGCGAAGTTTGTGAATGGATATGGAGCGGCGCCATCGGCGAGGTTACCCGTGTGGACGCCTGGACCAACCGACCGATTTGGCCGCAGGGATTGACCCGTCCCGAACAGGATATGCAGACGCCCGATCACATTGACTGGGATTTGTTTATCGGGCCGGCGCCCATGCGTCCGTACCACCGTGCATATCACCCGTGGGACTGGCGCGGATGGTGGGACTTCGGTACAGGCGCCCTTGGCGATATGGCCTGCCACGTGCTCGATGTTGCGTTTGCAGCCATGAAACTGGAGCGTCCGGTGTCCGTAGAAGCATCTTCGACAGCCATCAATACCGAAAGCGCCCCTGTAGCCTCCACCATTCAATACGACTTCCCGGCAAGGGCCAAGGAAGGGAAAATCAACATGCCTGCCGTTACGGTATATTGGTATGATGGCGGTTTGTTGCCGCGCCGCCCCGAAGGGTTACCCGATGGTAAAGAACTTGGCACAGGCGCCAACGGCGTGATCTTCCACGGTTCAAAAGGGGTACTGGTTTGTGGAAACTATGGTGAAAATTACCAGTTATTGCCTGAAAGTAAGTTTGCTGATATGGCCAAGCCTGCCGCACGCCTACGCCGCGTGGAGATGAGCCACGAAATGGACTGGGTGCGCGCTTGTAAGGAATCGCCTGATAATCGCGTGCTACCGTTGTCGAATTTTGAATATTCCGGCCCGCTCAATGAAATGGTTGTGATGGGTAACCTGGCAGTGAGGTTGAAAAGCCTGAATAAAAAGCTTGCGTGGGATAGCCCCAATATGCGGATCACCAACCTGGCGGATTCGGAAGTCATCAGGGTAGCCAACGGCATACCCAAGCAGGAGCCGCGCCAGGTAACATTGAACGCCAAGCAGGCAGCCGAAGAATACATCCGGCATACATACCGGCAAGGATGGTCGCTTGGCGACCAATAATTTATCTTGAATTGCACCGATAAAAACTGAAATGTGTGGTTTTAGACGGATTAAAATAAGTCCGGATTGGCAAACTTTTTGAAATATATTTTGTTATCTCTTTTTACGTTTTAGTTATAGTCCATGCGGTATATTCTCACATCTATCATAGCATTATATGTTGGCCTGTTGGGAGCGTCGGCGCAATCATTGCCGGTGATACCTCTTCCGGCTGAAATAAAACCGGGCGTGGGATCGTTTACACTCACATCCGCGACTAAAATCGTGGTGAAAACCGAATCGGCCGGAGTCCGGAAAGCATGCGACCTTTTCCTCGCGCTGGTCAATCCCAGCACAGGCTTGGACATCGGTTATGCACCGTCGTCTGCTTTTCCCATTGTTGTTGAACTCGACTCGCTGATCACTAATCCCGAAGGTTACCAACTGAAAGTCACCCCCAGGGATGTTACCATCCGGGCGCAAACGCCGGCAGGTATTTTCTATGCATTCCAGACATTGCGGCAAATGCTTCCCCCGATGATCGAGAGCCGGACCATGGTTGCTCATGATTCATGGAAAATTCCGGCAGCGGAAATCAACGACGCTCCCCGATTTCCATACCGGGGCCTGATGCTCGATGTCGTGCGCCATTTCTTCCCTGTTAATGACATCAAACGTTATATCGACCTGATGGCCATGCACAAGTTCAATTACCTGCACCTGCACCTTACCGACGACCAGGGCTGGCGTATCGAAATACCCGGTTATCCTGAACTGCAAAGCATCAGCGCATGGCGTAAGGAAACGTTAATCGGGCATTTGAACGATGAGCCCCACCGTTATGATGGAGCCCGTTACGGAGGATATTACACGCAGGCGGAACTGAAGGAGCTGGTGCGGTATGCAGCCGACCGGCATGTCGCCATCGTTCCCGAGATTGAAATGCCTGGACATGCTACCGCTTTACTGGCCGCCCATCCCGAATTGGCCTGTTCGGGCAGCTATTTCGAAGTAGCCCGGGATTGGGGTATTTTCCCGAATCTACTGTGCCCGAAGGAGGATACTTTCCTGTTTCTTGAGCATATCCTGTTCGAAGTAATGAATATTTTCCCGGACAAATATATCCACATTGGCGGCGATGAGTGCCCGAAAGAACAATGGCAAAAGTCGGAATTTTGTCATAATATGAAAATACAAAACGACTTGCAGACAGACGAGCAGTTACAAACCTGGTTCATGCGCCGAATAGCCCGATATGTGCAATCGTACGGACGCCAAGTAATCGGCTGGGACGAACTGCTTGACGGCGGCAATATTCCCGGCGCTGTCATCATGTCGTGGCGGGGAGAACAGGGAGGCGTTGCAGCAGCCCGGAAAGGCAACCGTGTGATTATGACGCCGCACCGTTATTGCTATTTCGATTACTATCAATGGCGCAACCGTAACGAGGAACCTTTGGCTGCAGGCAGCTACCTGCCTTTGAGTATGGTGTACATGTATGATCCCATCCCCAAGGAATTAACCGGCGATCAAAAGCAATTTATCATGGGAGCGCAGGGAAACCTGTGGACGGAATACATCGCCGATGAACGGCAGGTTGAATATATGGCATATCCACGCGCATGTGCCCTCAGTGAAGTCACCTGGAGCCCGGCTGACCGGAAATCATACAACCTGTTCCTGAATCGCTTGCGCGAACACAGCAAACGGCTCGAAATGCTGAATGTAAACTTTGCGAGACATCTCCTTGCAAAATAACGCGGGGTTTTGGCCTGGGAGACGGCTACATTTTTCTATTGATATGCTTTCCCTTAACGGGAAAAGGTTCCAACCCTGTCAGCAGTTTCACGAGTGCAACAATATCTTCCGACCGTATCATTTAGATAAAAGTACACTGCAAAGTAATTATTTCAAATCGAGTATTATATTTGTGACCTACATCATAACACAATGTGACCTACATCACAACATATCGTGACGTAGGTCACACATAGCTGTGACGTAGGTCACAATAATAAAACACACGCGAAAGCCGGTTAGTTTCAAGTATGAAACAGGTTAGTTTCTCCCGAGAAACAAACTAATTGATAAGGTCAAAACGAGCGTTTATTACAGGATGATTGTCAGGTTTTACTGCCAAAAACCTTTTTCAGCAGTGAAGTGACTTGTGCCGCGGGGTCTTTCCTGATTTTGACTTCCTGTTCGGCAATCAGCGTCATCAATCCGTCAATCGCCCTGCCGGTGATATAGTCCTCCAGGTTCGGGTTTTGTCTGGCAACGCCTGGGATTTTGTTGTAAGCGGTTACCAATGGGCTCCAGTACGAGGTAACATTCACTTTTCCGATGGCATCCTTCACGACGGGCGAAAACTTCCTTTTCAATGGTATCGTTGTCTTCTCGCGCAGGTAATGCGTTGCGGCCGTATCGGTTCCGTTCAGGATGGCAAAACCGTCCCGGATGGTCATCTCTTTCACGGCGCCGGCAAATATGTCATATGCTCCCTTGGCAGCTTCTTCGGCTGCCCGGTTCATCGATTCCTCAAATGCCGTTACCTGTTTGCTGAAACCGGTTTTTACCAGCACGTCTTTCATCCTCTGCGCTTCGGCAGGCCACGGTATGGAGATTTTCCGATTCCTGTAGAAACCGTCAACCGCCGATGCTGCCGTCGCCGATTCCTTCGCGCCAATAGTCAGCGCTTCTTTCAGCCCGGCAATAACCTCGCTACCGGTCAATGAGCCGCTTGATGCAGCGCTGTTTACACTGTCCCAAAGGCTTTTTATTCCCTGCGTTTGACAACTGCAACAAACAAAAACAAAAACAATGGTTAAAATAATACTTTTCATGCATGTATTTTTTTAAAATTCGATATCATTCTTCCAACAAAACTGATACCAAAAATTTGGCATCGTTGACATAACATAACGAGTCTTATTATTTCGTTTCGGTAATATGTCAATTAGTTTAAAGCCGCTATTTTAAACTCTTTCCATGCTTAGAAAAGGTCGTAGAACCTGATCTTTCATCTTGTAATTTATTGTTTAATTCCCCACTTTTCTTTTAGCCAGGAAGTCATCCGCAAATCGTAGCGCATCGGATTTTTGTCGCCTTTCGAACCCTCGTCCAAAGAGATCACGGCCTGTTGCACTTTCGGGCTTTTTTCGCCGGTATTTTCGAGCGCGTTCAGTGCATGATTCCTGACGAAGATGTCGGGGCACTCCAGGGTTTTCAGAATGGCGTCAATCCCTATTTCCTTTTCGCCCAGGTTGTAAAGCGCTTCGGCTGCCACAACGGCTACATCGGGCGACGGGTCGTCGAGCGCCTTTTCCAGTTGCGGTATTGCGCTTTTCGCATCGCCTTTCAAAATCAGCAATCCGGTTGCCGCCCAATAGCGGATGATACTTTCGTCGCTTTCCAACAGTTCGGTCAACCGGCCAAGATTTTTCCTGTCGCCGTCCGATGCGAGGTTTGCGGTTTCCACGATTTCCGTAAACGGTAATTTTACCGAACGCATGTAATCGTAGAGCGGCATGTCTTTGGAACGAATGTGAAACTCGCCTTCGGGAATGAAGCCGGTGTCGAGAATCTCGTTTACCTGAGCATCAAGGGCTGCGCGCATCCGTTCAAGCGTTTCGCGATATGCCGGATTACCGGCCAAATTGCGTACTTCCCACGGATCATTTTCCGTATCGTACAATTCTTCGGCAGGTTTGGGATTCCAAAAGATCGACTGCACCTCGTTGCATTGTCCCGCAAGGAAAGCGCGCTCCCACGACTGCATCGAAGGCGCCTGCCACTGATAGTTGTTGTGTTGCCCGTATATGCGATGCGGCATGTAATTGCGGATATAACGATACTGCTTATCGCGCAGCGAGCGGGTCATGTCGTAACGCTCGTCCATTCGTCCGCGGAACATGAATACATATCCGGGATCGGCGGATTTTTGCTTTCCCAGGAAAGCATTTCCCTGCATCCATTCGGGAATTTGTGAGCCGACGATACTCAACAGTGTGGGAGCAAGATCGACAAAACTGACCAGTCGATCGACTTTCGTTCCGGGCTGTTCGGCGGGATACAGGTACTTGTATTTTTCAGGAATACGGACGAGGAAGGGCACGCGCGTTCCCGATTCGCAGGTAAATCTCTTGCTGCGGGGCAATACTCCGCCGTGGTCGCCGTAATAGATCACGATCGTGTTTTCGGCCTCGCCGCTTTCTTCCAGTTCTTTCAAAATAGTTCCCACCCAGGCGTCCATATCTTCGATCTTATCGTAATATTGTGCCCAGTCGTGCCGCATTTCGGGCGTGTCGGGATGGTACGGCGGAAGCTTTACTTTTTGAGGATCGTGGCGGAGTTGCTCCGTGGGAATCGATTTATGGATAGAACTTTCGTGGGATATGGTACTGTTGAATACGGCAAAAAAAGGCTGTCCCGGTTTGCGATTACTGTAATGCGCCGTTTTGCTCGATTCGTCCCAAATATCTTTGGTTTGTTCGGGATTAATATTGTAATCTTCCTTGGAGTTGTTGGTGCAATAATATCCCGCTTGCCGCAGAAGTTCGGGATAGCAGCGAATCACGTCCGACTTGTCGTATCGGCTGCGCATGTGGTGATGACCGCCCGAACAGGCATAAATTCCTGTAAGGATGGTATTGCGGGTCGGCGCACTCACGGGAGCGTTGGCATAAGCATGCGTATACAAAAATCCCTGGGACGCCAGCTTGTCCAGGTTGGGCGATGTGGCGAACGAATCGCCGTAACACCCCAAAAACGGACTGTTGTCCTCGGTAGTGATCCAAAGAATGTTCGGAAGCTTGTCGGGCACAGATTCTTTACATCCCTGAATAACGGGAAGCGCGCCCAATGTCTGTCTTTTAACTTCTATTCCCGATTCTCTTCTATTAAAGCGGACAAACATTCGTTAAACACGGTGAGCCTATCATTCAGCAAGGCAAAAAACTCCCTGTCGATAGTCTCCACCGTTACAACAGCCTTTTTGACAGTTTCCTTTCCTTCGTCCGTGATGTCAATCGTTTTTGCCCTTGTGTCGGTAGCGTGTTCCTGCCTGCGAATCCAGCCCTTTTTCAACAGGGTTTTCAGCACCGAGGATGTCGTCATCGGGTCTATTTTTGAGTGCCGGGACAGGACAATCTGCGTAACTTCCCTGTTATGCAGCGTCAGCCAGTGCAGGCTTGCCATCAGCACATATTGCGAATGAGTCAGGTCGTACTGCACCAGTGCATCCCTGATTCTTCGCTGCCAGAGCGAGGTAACCTGCCACAGCAGAAAGCCGGAGCTGTCTTCGGCTTTCGCTACGCTGAACGTATTATCCCTGTTTTCCATCAATAGTTGCGTGCCGCTTTAATCTGTTCCTGCATATCGGCGGGCAAGGCTTCCGCATTTTTTCGGGCGACGAGTTTTACCCACAGGAAGCTTAGCAATCCTTTGACCGAGATGGTGATCGTGATTTTTAATCCGCCGCCGGTTTCTTCAAACAGGTGGTCGTCGTACATCTTAGCGAGCGGGAATTTGGTAACACTAAGAAACCTTTCATTTTCAATGACCACGGGCAACTCTATCTTCACATTCGGTCCGCCTTGAGGACGCAATGTGATAAGGTTGCCTTCCTCGAATTTGCCTTCAAACCGGGCAAATTCAATACCCTTGTCCCATGTATGCCAATTATTTACATCGGCAAACAATTTCCACATCTGTTCTTTTGTAACTTCTTTGGTTACGATTGAATGAGATTTACTCCACATACGTTTATTTTTTATTTAATAAGACAATAAATTATCGGCGCAAAGATAGTAATAATATTTATACTAAGCGTACTGATTGATTATTTTTTTTGCAATAATTATTGAACACAATGAAATT
>JAISDP010000178.1 GCA_031264715.1 Bacteroidales bacterium | reverse complement strand
CATCAAAACGGCCATATCCAATCCGCAACTGGAAAGTAACACACATGCCATCTCAGCGTGGAAAAGTTACGAAAAGGAATTGTACCTCCGCAGGCGTTGCTACCGGAAGATGTTTTCTTGAACCAGTGAATAATGCGGAATAAATAACGTATAAATGTTCCATGCCGCCGGATTAGCCCGGAGGGCTTGATTTTCATAACCGCGGGTCAACGACCCGCGGAGACTGCTCACGAATAAAAACTGCCTGTAAGGCAGGACTTATAACAAAATCCTGCCTTGCAGGCAGTCGAAGACGGTTGTTTTTCCGCAGGTCACGACCTGCGGTTATGAAAATCCGACTTTTCAAGTCAAACCGTTACATCTTGTTTATTGCGCATCCCTTAGTAGCGCCCTTATGGCAGGGCTAAGCTATTTATGCCGTGGCCAAAACTATTTATGCCGTGGCCAAAATCATTTATGCCGTGGCCAAAATCATTGACGCCCTCGCCGGATTATATGATTGCTTGCTGGTAACGATCCTTTTCGTCCCTGTTCACTTCCTTAATATCCAGTACAATCACATAGGGCGATCCGGCGGGTTTTGCAACAGGACTGTCGATGTCGTAATACACATTCCCGTACTTGTCCCTGCCTGCATTTTTCACTGTGGCGGTTTTCCCGTCGGCAAGGAAATACGCCTTTTCAACGATCATTACTTTCTTATCGTCCTTGCATTTGGGAATTTTTATGCGCACCAGGCTGTTCAACGGCTGGTTGAAAACGGTCAGGTAAAGCTTGCTGTCGCCCTTTTGCGTGTAATATCCCCAATCCTGCTTTTCCCACAATGAGTTTTTGCATCCGTAAATCGCTTCGCTGTTCACCTTCATCCAGGCGCCTATTTCTTTGGCGATCTGCGTTTCCTCGGGGCGGATGTTGCCGTTTCCGTCAGGGCCGAAGTTCAGTACGAAGTTACCGTTCAACGAGACCGCTTTCACCATCATTTCAATTAATTCGTATGATTTCTTCACGTAGGTGAGCGACCAGTCGGAGTGGTATCCCCACTGATTTTCGGGGATGGTCATCACACAGTCCCAGTCCACGCCGTTCAGATCCTCGATTTTTCCGGGCATGTTGCGTTCCCAGGTCTGGTCGTAATCGCCCAGCAGGTCGCCGTTGGAGTCGTAGTGGCGTTTGCCGTGGTCGTCGGCGCGAAACCGGCTACCGATGATCAGCCCGGGACGCATGGTGCGAAGTTCGGTTTCCAGTTCATCGACCCACGGGGCCTGCTGCACCCACGCCGCGTCCCACGTGCCGTCGAACCACAGTCCCTTGGCGGTTGGGTAATCGGTAAGCAGTTCGATCAACTGATTGCGGGTAAATTGCTTAAATTCTTCGTATGCGGCTTTTTCTTCGTCGGTTTGAGGGATCGACGAACGGTAACCTTTGTGGTTCCAGTCGATGATGGAGAAATACAGGGTTACGTCGATACCTTCGGCATTGTAGGCATCCGTCAATTCCCTGATGATATCCTTCCCGTAAGGCGTACCGGCAATGGTATAGTCGGTGTACCTGCTGGGCCACAGGCAAAATCCGTCGTGATGCTTGGTGGTGATGATCATGTATTTGGCGCCCATGTCCTTTGCCTGCCTCGCCCATTGCTTCGCATTGAAGTTTTTAGGGTTGAAGCGCCTGTACAGACTGTCGTACCCGGATTTCGGCATCCTGTTCCACGACCGTATCCATTCGGCTGCACCACGGTACACCTCGCCATTCCAGCGGCCGCCGGGGATGGCGTACACGCCCCAGTGGATGAACTGTCCCAATCCGTGCTCGCGCCATTTCTGCATGGCGTCGTCGGTACGCGGGCCGATGCGGTGCGCGCCGTGTTCTAAAGGTATGGATGCGCGCTGGATGGTTTGCGCGGGGACATTTCCCCAAAATATTCCGCAGAATATGAAAATAATGATGTGTTTTTTCATCCGGATATTATTTACTATATATGAATTTGTTGACAAGATAAGCAAATGAATTATAACCCCGTATGTTCCCCGCTTTTTTCTTCGATCTCGGCGTTTTCCGATTTCAGGCGATCTTTGCGATACGTCCAGGTAATCCTGTCTTCGAACGTTTTTCCGTTTTTCACGGCCTTTACGGCAATTTCGTTTTTGCCTTCGCGCAGTTCTACATTTTCGAAAATGTAATGCACGGCGGTAGCGCCCGTTTTAAAAGCGGTCAGTTCGCTGCCGTTGACGTACAGTTTCGGCGTCCCGACATTCGAATAAACCGTAACGGGCGTCGTTTGGTTTTCCCGTTCCGTCACCCTCCGCTGTGTGATGTACAATACGGGTTCCTTGCTCCAGTTGGCTTTGTACCAGTAGAAAGGATCCTTTTTCACCTTCCGGTCGAAGGTAACCAGCCCCTTCATGTTGCGGGCGGGAATGCCTCCCTGATGGGACGCCGGCGTGGCGAAATCGAAGGTATTCCAGAGATAGGACGCCAGCAGGTAGGGGTGGCGGGCGATGTAACCCCATTGTATTTCATGGAAACGCGTGGCGAAACTCTCGTTGTAGTTTCTGGTTGGGCCGCAACAGTCGCCCACGTCGCCTGCGGTTTCCTGTTGCCGGTATATATTGGCTTCGGCGCCGTATTCGGCCAGCATGATCCTGTAGCCGGGATAATCCTTTTCCATGCCGGTAATCCAGGGTTCCATGTCCTGGATTTTCTTCTCATACCATCCGAAATAGCGGTTAATGCCCTGTATGTCGGCATTCATGTTCACGCCGTGCCCCGGGTCGCCATAGCCATTAACCGATACGGTGTAGCGGTACGGATCTTCGGATTTGGCCAGGTCGTGCAGTTCGGCAGTGAGCGAGGCGGTGTAGTTCACCGGATGGTATACCTCATTATGCAGCCCCCAGACGTAAATGGACGGATGGTTGTAGTTCTGGCGGATCAGTTCGGTGAGCTGCTGCCGGGCGTTATCGCCTTCTTTGACGGAGACCCTGTTCACAAAAGGAATCTCGGCCCAAACGATCAACCCGATGCTGTCGCATTTCGCATAGAAATATTCCGACTGCTGGTAGTGCGCCAGCCTGACGGTGGTAGCGCCCAGCTCGCGGATGATGGCCAGGTCGGTGTCGTGCTGTTCATTGCTAAGCGCGCTGCCCGACTGCCACCAGTCCTGATGGCGGCACACGCCATACATGGGCGTCTTTTTCCCGTTAAGGTACATGCCGTCGTTCGCTTTCAGTTCGAAATGCCGCAGTCCCAGCGGCTGGACGATTTCGTCGATCAGCACGCCGTTGTGCTTCAATTGCGTGGTAACCCGGTAGAGGTACGGGTCTTCCAATCCCTGCCAGAGCCTTGGCTTTTGGATGGTGAAGTTTTGTTCAAAAAACTGCCTGCCCTGGGGAGAGAGTTCTACGACGGATTGCTGCCGTGCAACGACTTTCCCGGAAGCGTCGCTGATCAGGTTTTCCAGTATTACCGTCTGTTGACCGTGATGACGGTTCTCCAGTTTCACCCGGATATTGACGCCGGCCTGTTTCCCGCTCACATCCTTCTGACTGACGTATACGCCGGACGATGCGCAGTCGGTGACGGCTATGTTGATCTTCTCCGTGACAATAAGCGATACCGGTCGGTAGATGCCTCCGTAGACTCCAAAAAGGGTATGGTTGACGGGAATCACATCCGGACGGGATTCGTTGCCGACTTTTACCACGATCTCGTTTTCTTCCCCGTATTTCAGCAATTTGGTCAGCTCGACGGCAAAAGCCGAGTATCCGCCTTTGTGGTTTCCGGCATACTGCGCGTTGACGTATATTTCGGCCACCGAAGCAACGCCTTCGAACCGCAGGAAAATGCGTTTGTTTTGCAGGCTTGCGTCCGGCACATACGTTTTCCTGTAATATGACTCGCCTGCATAAAAAATATTCCGGTCGGTCTGCATGTCTGTAACATTCCACGTATGGGGAATGGTAACCGGTTGCCACTGCCGGCTGTCAAAGCTTTCCCGGAAGAGGACGGGGTCGGATGGAAACGGGCCTCTTTGAAACAGCCAGCCTTGATTGAAACTGCCGGTTTCGCGCCCGTAGACAAGACCATAACATGCAATGAGGAGGATCAATAAGATTCTTTTCATTAGAAATATATTTATTTTTATAATATACTATATAACGTTTCGGGCTTCGGATTGATACATTTCCCTGACGGGGAATATGTTCTGCCAATCTGCCATCCCTGACGGGATTTCGCCGAATAATGAAACGTTACCCGTCAGGGCATTCATATCAATAGAATCAATGCGGAAAATATCAACGAAATATCCGTAGGAGATTCATGATATGACGCCCCATACGGGTTTTTGTCCGCGGGTCAGCCGCCGACCGACCTGACAGGGTCGTCAGACCTGTCAGGCCTGTAAGGGTCAATAACAATAACAATAACAAAACCACCACCGCTGACAGGGTCTGTCGACCACTGTCAGGGTAGCGCGCGACACACCCTGTCAGCGGTCTTGACCCTGACAGCGGTGGTAGAAATAGTTTCGGGAAGGCGCCCGTAACGTTCTTTAAACCCCTCGTTGAACGGTTTGAATGTGCGAAAATCTGTCGGATTGGGAAACAGCTGATAATGTGCTATCATTTGATTCTCTGTGCCAATTTGCAGATTGTAAGCGGGTTTTAATTGCCCGTTTTTCATATGGTCTTTCTTTATACGCATAAAGGTTGCATCCCCGTCAGTCCTGGAATACGAATTCCTGTCTCCCAAAATTTACCATAGCAGGCCAAGCGCGGATTCGTCCACTACGGACATACAAAAACAAAGTGTTTGAAGACAGTCCCAGCATGCTTGTGTTTATCCTGTCTTATCTGAAGAATAATTGTTTGCAGGAATCGCAGGCAGCCATGTTCGGGATGAGTCAGCCACAGGCTAATTTGTGGATACATCTGCTGAAGA
>JAISDP010000176.1 GCA_031264715.1 Bacteroidales bacterium | reverse complement strand
GGTCATTCTATTTTCATGACAAATACCTGCACGTCGGGATCAAAGGCGTTCAATCCCTTGAGAATCCTTGTTTCAAATTCAGGCATTGATACGGTGATGGAGGTTGAGGATGTCGTAGGGTGATAGCCTTTTGGATCCCTGGATACGGATAAATACAGCCGGTCATTGACGATCGACATGTTTCGGATCACATAACCCCGATACAGCGGAGTGTCCTCAACAGGATAGAAAACATATTCTCCGTTTGCTTTACGGCATACAAAATCGTTTTCTCCTGCAATCCAAAGATTGTCATTTGCATCGACCAGCATCTTTTTGACATATATTTTTTGCGGGATTTTCTCATTCGTCAACTTTCCGTCTTCGTAGACCGTCAGGACATCGGACACGCCGAAAGCAGTTACCGTCCCGACAAAAACCCGGCCTTTGCTGTCGGCGGCTAATGCATTCACCCGGTTATTATCCAGTCCTGTCTTTTTATCGAACGATGTCCAGTTATTTTGGCTGTATACCGATAAGCCGTCGCTGGTACCTACAAAAACGGCATCTCCCGATGAACATAAACTGAGCGTTTTGACGCTTGCCGGGCCGGGCGTGTATTTTTTGCCGAAATAGGTAAACGCGGCGCCGTCATAGGAAGCCAGTCCGTCGGCCGAACCGATCCATAACCGGTTGCTGTGATCGACCGTCAGGGCAAGGATACGGTTCGACAGGGCTTTTTTGTCCATCCCGGATACCTGCGCCATCTTACCGTCCTTCAAGCTATAGAGCAAATTATTGGTTGCCGCGTACATGGTTTCTCCCGCAATAGCGGCATCGGAAATGGTGAAAAAGAGTTTTGTTTCATCCAGTTCGTAAGGTTGCTGCGACCATTTGCCTCCGGAAAAGACACTGATCTGATAATTTCCGTCTACCAGGCGATCGATGGCATGGAACGAACCGTCGGACTTGAAACATCCTGCCTCCCAATAGTTACTGTTGAGCGCTTCCCATCCGTCGAAAATGGGGTTAATGTCTGTCCAGACTCCGGTATACCGGGGTTCTGTATAGATGTAGATTTCTTTCAGCATGTCGCCGGCAAGAATATACTTATTATTGTCGTTATCGAACAGAATTTTATGGATTTGGCCTTTAATCATGCTGTTCTCTGCCGTCAGTTCGTGTGCCTGCTTTGTGGCAGGATTGTAACGCACCAGCAATGCAGGGGAAGCCGCCGCCTGTTCGTTTTCTGCAGCGGGTTGTTTCATCCCGGCCCGCGCGCTTTTGATCATGCCCGACAGTTTCATGCTGTTCTCCGATTCTATCTTCATTGCGTTTGCCGGAACGTACCATATTATCCCGTCATTGTCGAAGGCGACGAACGAAGCGCCGGTTTCGAGCACCGGCGTTATGTTGCCGTCTTTATCGAAAGCCACTATGGAGGTGGGCGTGGCCACAATCAGCCTGCCGCTGGGGTCGGTGGTGATGTCCAGGACGGGATGCGGGAAGTCTACCGGATTGATGCCCCCGAACATTTTCCACAGGTAGTTTTTGTCCGGTCCTCCCAATGCCCAAATGATCCCGTCTTTATCCATATTCAAATCGTAATATGAAAAAGTTTTTTTGATGTTGAACGCTTTCACGGTTTCTTCGGAAAGATAATCGTATACCCGTCCTATATCTCCTTCATGCCGGGAAATTCCGGGGGTATTCTTTCTCTTCCCGGCCAGGATGTTTCCCTCCGGCGACGACAGTATATCGGTCAATTCATCGAAGGTAAAGTCTTCAGCATAGTCCGAAACCGGCAACATCCCGGTCAAATTCCAATCCTGCCAGCCATTGTCTGTCGCCAGTATGGACACGCCTGTGATAACGGTGATTCTGTTCGGTAAGCCGGATACTATCTTCGGCGAGATTTTGCTTTTCTCATAGGAAATTCCTGCATTGAGCCTGGTAGGTATGGCGTCGAAATCAAAGCCCGAACCGTTCTCATTTATTTTTACATGGTAGACATTATTGCCGGCGACTACCCACAGATTACCTTCCGGGGTGAGGGTAAAATCGGTAATCATTTTCCCGTTCAGCAGGGTGAAGGCTTGTTGTAAATCCTGGAAATAGATGCCTCCCGGACTGAGCACACTCCACGAACCCGTTTTTTGTGCATGTGAAGCCATGACGGAAACGGTTATTGCCCATACGAATAATATTTTTTTCATTGGTTTAAAATTTTTGGATAAAGTTTATTTTGCTTTGAACGTCCGTATCAAAAAGGCACGGATCCGAAGGTATATTGTCGGTCTTCTTCTATTTTTTCAGGGAAATTAAAATCATTACGTATCAAAATTAAACACTGTAAAGCTACAAACTTTGTGTTGGTATTTAAGAAAATTTAAGAAAATTTAACATTGCTTCACATGATGATGCGCACTGAGGTAAACTAAAAAAGATGGGTTTTCCGTCGAAAGAAATTCGAGTTACATTTTATGTATCTTTACGGTCGTTAAAAGGAATCAATTTATCCAAAAACATAAAAGCACATGATGAATCAATTTGCTATGATTGACTGGGTTATATTCGCTGTGTATGCCGTAGTCATTGTTAGTGTAGGGTTATGGGTGTCGCGTACCAAAAAGGGGCAGGAAAAAACGGCAAAAGACTACTTTCTTGCCAACCGTTCGCTCACCTGGTGGGCAATTGGAGCATCGTTGATTGCAGCAAATATCTCGGCCGAGCACTTTATAGCCATGTCGGGTTCGGGCTTTGCCATCGGGTTGGCTGTGGCCTGCTACGAATGGGTAGCCGCTGCCGTACTTATCATTGTTGCAAAGTTTTTCCTCCCGGTTTTCCTGCGGACAGGCATCTATACCATGCCTCAGTTCCTCAAGCAACGCTATGATCACCGTGTCAGCACCAGTCTTTCCATCTTCTGGCTGCTCATGTACATATTTGTCAACCTCACGTCGGTGAGTTACCTTGGTGCATTGGCGCTCGAAAAGGTTCTGGGCGTGCCCCTGCTGTACGGCATCATCGGCCTGTCGCTCTTTTCGGCTGTCTATTCCCTGTATGGCGGCTTGAAAGCGGTGGCTTGGACAGATGTTATCCAGGTAGCGTTCCTGATAGGCGGCGGCCTGGTAACTACGTTTATCGCTCTTGACGCGGTAAGCGGCGGGAACGGTGTTTTCGAAGGATTCCGCGAAATCCTGGCAAAAGCGCCCGAACGGTTCCACATGGTTATTGAAAAAGGCATGTTATCCATACCCGACGGGACGGATGGCGCTACAAAGGACGCTTTTCTCGACCTGCCGGGCGTAGCGGTGATATTGGGTTCCATGTGGCTGACCAATATCTGCTTTTGGGGTTTTAACCAATACATCATCCAGCGCGGACTGGCAGCCAAGAGTGTCAAGGAAGCGCAATATGGCCTGGCTTTCGCCGGATTCCTCAAAATGCTGGTACCCTTGCTGGTGGTGATTCCGGGCATAGCAGCTTATGTTTTACATGCCGACATCGGCAAATCGGATGAAGCATATCCGTGGTTGCTCAACAACATCATACCTCCGGGAGTTACAGGCCTGGCATTTGCCGCACTGGTGGCTGCAGTGGTATCTTCGCTCAGTTCCATCATCAACAGCGCATCCACCATCTTTACCATCGATATTTATAAGGGATATATCAAGCCCGATGCTTCCGAAAAGCAACTGGTACGCGTGGGACGTATCGTGGCGTTCGGGTCGTTGGCGCTTGCCACGCTCATTGCACCCAAGTTTGCATCATTAGACCAGGTTTATCCTATCATACAGGAGTATACCGGGTTTATCTACCCCGGTGTTTTCCTGATCTTCTTTCTCGGTATGTTCTGGCGGCAAGCTACGTCCAACGCGGCTTTATGGACAGCGATCCTTACGCTGCCGCTGGGTTTTGTTTTCAAACAGTTTGTTACCGACATGCCTTTCATTGTGCGTATTGGTTATGTGTTCATCATCCTGACAGTTGTATTCGTGGGATTGAGCCTGGCGGATAAAAAGCGCCGGGAAGCTTCACCCAAGATCAGCGGGGAACGGAAAAATAAACAGATCCGCCTGGGCTGGATGATTGTCGGCATTGCCGCATTAGTGGGGATCGTAGCAGCGTTTTTCCTCGGCAGGTTTTCCGGTTTTGCACTCGATTCGATCTATGTATTGGTGGCGGGATTTATCCTGCTTGGGATCGTGATGGTTACCAATGCCAAGTCACCCGCAATGAACAGCAAGGCGCTGGTATTTGAAACCGGTATATTCAAAACGTCG
>JAISDP010000171.1 GCA_031264715.1 Bacteroidales bacterium | reverse complement strand
CCCCTTCTTTGTGTCCTTGTCTGCAAAATTAGCCGGAAATATTTATTTTTCCTAATTTTACATCTGTTTTATTTTCAATTCCTTATACTTTAACTTTTTTTCTCGCTGAATCGCTGATATGTCCTTTGGGACGTGTGCGATTTTTTTATGTCTATAATTTAACATCTGTTTTATTATGAGCTTATTAAAACATTACCTTTAACAATGATGCCTATGATATAGAACGTATGATCATGTTGGGAGCACATGTGTAAAACCTCCCCGCGTACAGGATATGACTGTACAAATCATTCTTATTTTAACAAATTGTATTTTAGTAATTTATAAATAAATATTATTAGTGATATGAAAATATTTGATCATTATCTTATCCGGCAAGTAAACAATACCTTTTGCCGGTGTTTGGCAGTTACGGGTCTTGCGGTGTTTTTTCTCGCATCATGCAATCCTCACCAGGATGAAAAAACAGCTTACGACCCTAATCAGCCAATAGAGCTTACTTCGTTTCATCCCGATTCGGGGCGTATCAGGGAGATGATCCTGCTGGACGGTAAAAACTTCGGCAGCGATCCATCCATTATCAAGGTTTTTTTCAACGAACGGGAAGCCAAAGTCATTGGCTCAACCGGAACGCGTATTCTGGTAGCGGTTCCCCGTATGCCGGGCGATACCTGTACTGTAACTGTTGAAATCGGTGAACAGCGAAAGAATTATTTCAACCGTTTCCGTTATCAGGTTGCAGCTTCTGTAACAACAGTCGCAGGAAACGGAACCGGTAGTCCCAAAATTTTTGATCAGGGGCTGGACAAGACACAGTTGATACCCGTGTATATTGGTGCAGACAAAGAATTCAACATTTTTGTTACCGACAATGGCGACAATCTGTTGCGTATCAACGAAGAAGAAAATCTCATACAGTTGATAGCTAACGCCGCTCAGGGATTCAACCATCGTTGCCAAATCTCTGTCAATCCAAGAACCAATGTGATACAGATGGGCGCTGAGAATGCGGGTAATCGCGATCGGTTTGCATTTTTCGATCCCAAAAAAAGTTGGGCAATGACTTACAAATATATTAAAGAGTGGGATCTCAATGGATACCAGCTTCCGGCAGGAGCGGCGCCCATTACGCCCGTCCCTGCCAATCATTTTGAGACTCACCACCATTGCTTGTTTTGTGAGGCAGATGAAATGTATTATACCCGTTACCAAAGCGGAGCGCTTGTACGGATTGACCCGGACACATGGAATGCCAAAATCATAGGCATGACGCCTGTAGGAATTGCTTATGGCCTTGCTTTTCATCCTTTTAATAAAAACGAACTGTGGATAGCGTATGATGGGGTTGCGGAGGCAAATACCGGCGCATACGCACATTCTATATGCAGGGTGAATGTGTTGGACGAAACGAAGGGAGATAACGGAATACTGGCTTCTCTCGAAAGGCTCTCCGGACCCAGCACTGCTCCCGACCATCGCGACGGCCCCCTGGAACTGGCACAGTTCAACGTGCCAAGGGCTATCAGTTTCGATGCTGACGGAAATCTTTTTATCGGCGATTGTAACAATCATTGTGTCCGTATGATCAATACCATGAGCAATCCGATGACGGTAGAAACAACCATCGGTATTCCCGGCATAGCCGGTATGGTGAACGGAAACAAGGAAGAGGCGCGCTTCAATGGGCTTCACGGGATTGCTACCGATGCGGAAGGCTCTGTCTTCGTTTCCGATTACAGGAATAATCGTGTCCGCAAAGTAGCCATTGAATAGTTATAGTTAAGAATCAGTTAATTTCAGCAAATGAGGAAAATATTTTATTTTGTTTTGATCCTGAAATTGTCGATCTGCATTACGCTGTCGGCGCAACAACAGGATACGTATCTTATAGAGGGGACAGTGTCGGATGAATCGGGGACATTACCCGGCGTCACCGTGATTGTCAAGGGTAAACTGGGTGGTACTACCACCGATATCAACGGGAAGTTTTCCATCAGGGCCTTGCGGGGCGAATGGCTGGCTTTCTCTTTCGTTGGTTACGAAACATTCGAATGGTTGATAACCGAAGAAAGGAAGAACCTGGAAATTATTCTGAAGGAATCTTCCCAGGCAATAGAGGAAGTTGTGATTACAGGCGTAGGGAAAGAGCGTAGAATTTCGTCGCTGGCAGCCGTTACCAGCGTTGACGCCAAGGATTTGCAGGTTCCTGCGCCATCGGTGGTCAACATGTTGGGCGGCAGGGTGGCCGGTATCGTCACCATGCAGTCCAGCGGCGAACCGGGTAAAAACCTGGCCGAGTTCTGGGTGCGGGGTATCGGTACCTTCGGCGCCAACAGCAGCGCACTGGTATTGATCGACGGATTGGAAGGCGATCTCAACACCATCGATCCTGCTGATATCGAAAGTTTTTCAATACTGAAAGACGCTTCAGCAACAGCGATATATGGCGTGCGCGGAGCCAACGGCGTAGTGCTGATCACCACCAAGCGGGGCGAATCGGGAAAACTGAGCATCGTGGGACGCGCCAATGTATCCCTTTCCCATTTACGCCGCTTGCCCAAGTATTTGCGGGCGTATGATTATGCCGGTTTGGTGAACGAAGCCTATGAACTGCGGGGCGAAAAGCCACTGTACAGTGATATTGCAATGGAAATTATCAGGGACGGATTAGATACGGACTTTTATCCCGACGTGGACTGGCAGGGCGAGATTGTGCGCCCGTTGTCGTTCAAGCAGACCTATTATGTCAGCGGTCGCGGCGGCGGCGATGTAGCCCGTTATTTTGTGAGTCTCGGCACATCCAATGAATCGGCGGCCTACAAGGCGGAGAAAGACAATCCGCTGGCGTCCAATGCAGGGTATAATACCTATTCGTTCCGTATTAACCTGGACATTAACCTAAGCAAGACCACCGAGTTGAAATTCATGTCGGACGCTTTCATGTCGATCAATAACCGGCCCGGCGACATTTCCTCCACTGATTACATCTGGGAATCGCAGGCGCGTCTTACACCGCTGATCTTTCCCGTACGGTTTTCCAACGGGCAGTATCCTTCAGTCAACGCCACCTCCGGCATGTCGCCCTACGTGACAATCAATCATACCGGGAATACCAAATTATATGCTCATACGGCTAAATTTTCCATGACGCTTGAACAGGATTTGGGGTTTATTACGGAAGGATTGAAAGCAAGAGTTTTGGGAGCTTACGACCGCGACGGAGGGTATAATGAAAGCCGCTATTCACGGCCGGCGCTTTACCGGTTGGAAGGGCGCAGCAACCGGGGCGAACTGATTACCCGCGAATCGGTAGCCGCCACCACCGAGGCATATTACAGGCTATACGACCAAAAACAGTTCAGAAGATTTCAGTTTGAATCAACAGTGAATTACGACCGTGTATTTGCATCCGACCATCGCATAGGCGGACTGGCATATTTCCATATCAGCGACCAGCAGGCCACAAACCAGAACACGGAAGATGAAAACAAGGAAATGAGCATGAGCTATGCTATGATCCCCCGCAGGTACATGCGTATGACGGGGCGTATTGCCTACGGTTTCCGCGACACTTATATGGTTGACTTCAACTTCGGCTATACAGGTACCGAAAACTTCATGCCCGGAAAGCAGTTTGGTTTTTTCCCCTCCATAGCGGTTGGCTGGATACCCACGAATTACGATGTTGTGAAGAACCTGGCGCCGTGGTTTGATTTTCTCAAATTCAGGGGTTCATACGGAACAGTGGGCAACGACCGTATCGGGGGACGGCGCTTTCCGTACCTGGACTGGGTAAATACGGGACGTTCCAATGTCTGGGGCAGTCCGTCGTCGCAAGAGACGGTAGCTATTTTGCGCGTAGGCGCCGATAACCTGGTATGGGAAAAGGCGAAGAAGGCTAATTTCGGGATAGATGGACGCCTGTTCAGCAACGCAGCCGATTTCACGGTGGATTTCTTCCACGACACGCGCGACGGCATCTTCCAGCAGCGTGTGCAGGTGCCCGATTACGCAGGGCTTGAAGACAATCCCTTTGGTAATGTGGGAAGCATGATGAGCTGGGGAGCCGATGGAAACGCTTCATATACCTTCCAGCCGACCAAAGACATCAGCGTAACCATCCGGGGAAACTTCACCTATTCGAAAAACAAGGTGAAAAATTACGAAAAACTGTACGAAACATACCCGTATAAGGAATATACCGGATTACCGTGGGATGTTGTTTACGGTTATCAATGCGTTGGTTTTTTCAAGGATCCGGATGATATAAGCTACAGCGCAAGGCAGAATTGGAATGCAGTAATGCCCGGCGACTTGAAGTACAAAGACATCAACGGTGACGGCGTTATAGACCAGGAAGACATGGTGCCTATTTCCTACAAGAGTATGTTTCCCCTGTTGGTGTATGGTTTTGGCGCTCAGGTTAGCTACAGGGACTTGTCGCTCGGTTTTTTGTTCAAGGGAACCGGGAAGGTGGACTACTTCCGCAACAACACGGGCTATATTCCCTTTAATGAAGGACAAATGGGTAATATACTCGAACAGTTCAGCGATCCGGCTACACGGTGGATACCCGGGTGGTATGCGGAAGCGCATGGAATAGACCCCTCTCTGGCCGAAAACCCAAACGCAACGATACCGCGCCTGCAATACGGAGCCAATACCAATAACCGGCAATTATCCGATTTTTGGAAAGGCAACGCCCGCTATTTGCGTCTTCAGGAAGTAACCATCAATTACAACCTGAAGGGCGACTTTCTGAAAAAAATCGGGATTTCATCCGTTGACCTGCAATTAGTGGGCAACAACCTCTATCTGTGGGATAAAGTGAAGGTATTCGACCCCGAACAGGCAAACAAGGCAGGTGCGGTTTATCCCATTCCAAGCGTATATTCCTTCCAATTATATATCAATCTTTAATGATCATAATCTGACTGAAATGAATAAAAAATCATATAATCGAAAGATCGTTTCCGCATGGCTGGCATGTATGTTGCTGGCTGTTGGCGGCGGGTTATCCTCGTGCGACTATCTGAATATCGACAAGTACACCTCTGATGACCTGAAAATGGATTCCATTTTCTCCTCCAAGCGTTACATTGAAGCGTACATGTGGGGGGCTGCCGCCAAGTTCTATGAAGAAGGGGCGTTGCTGGGCAACCCTTACACTCCCGGCCCCATGGCCACCGACGAGGCATTCTGTCTTTACTCAACCGGAGAATTTGACGGTATGGCCTTCGTACAGGGCGAAGTGAATGCCACTAATCTTGGTCAGTTTGCCGGAAACTGGAAACGCCTGTACCAGATTATCCGCCAGTGCAACACCATTTTTACCCGCATTGACGAAGCGCCCGACTGGACCACGTTCGAACGGAACCGTATACTGGGCTATACGCGCTTCATCCGCGCTTACGCCTACTACCACCTCCTGATGAATTTCGGCCCTGTGATCCTGCTGGACGACGAGATAGTGCTCAACAATGAGGAACTTTCCTATTACGATCGTCCACGTGATCTTTACGATGACTGCGTAGAATACATCTGCGGCGAACTGGAAGAAGCGGCGCTTTTTCTCGACCTGGAGGCAAACTCGGTAGTCGATTTCGGACTGCCCACCAAAGGAGCCGCCTACGGACTGGTAGCCCGCCTGCGGCTGCAACATGCCAGCGATCTCTTCAACGGAGGACGTTCTGCACGTATGTATTACGGAACGTGGCTGCGCAAAACCGACGACCAGCATTATATCCAGCAGCAATACGATCCGCGCCGCTGGGCAGTTGCCGCTGCCGCAGCCAAACGTGTGATCGACCTGGAGAGAGCCGGACTCAAGATGTATGCGCTGCATACTATACCAAGAAACAGTATGACCCGCGAACTGCCAACCAGTATTACCGAAGCGGATGATCCCGATTATTACAAAGCGTGGGCGGAAGGAGGCGCCGGAAATATTGATCCGTTCCTTTCCTACAGTGAAATGTTCAACGGTGAAACACCAATGAATGTGAATACGGAAGTGATCTGGGGAAGAAACTCGGCCAGTACCATGTCGTATACCCGTCATTCCTTTCCCTACACCGGCAACGGATATAACGGAATGTGCGTTACCCAGAAAATTGTAGACGCCTACGAGATGGCCGACGGACGTTCCATAGAGAACTCCGGCGAATACAGCGAGTCGGGGTTTACTTCCCTGAGGGAGGATATTTCCAGCGAATACTGGCTGGCTGCAGGCGTACATAATATGTATGTCAACAGGGAGGCGCGCTTTTATGCTTCTGTCGGCTTTAGCGAATGTGTCTGGCAAATGACCTCCCACAATGAAACAGCACAAAGGAACCAGGTGATTACTTATTATTCCGATGCGGCTAATGGAAGAGACGGATCGGAAACCGCGGCCAACTATCCCATAACGGGTTATGTTATCAAGAAGTATATCCATCCTCTTGATTCATGGGGAACTACCTCATCGCGGCAAGTGGGCAAGTCATATGCCATCATTCGCTATGCCGAGATTTTGCTTGCTTACGCCGAAGCATTGAATCAGTTAGGTTCGGAGAGTTATACCCTTACTGTAGACGAACAGCCGCAAACCTTCTTCCGGAATACCGATGAAATCAAATGGGCTTTCAACCAGGTGCGCCATCGTGCAGGGCTTCCCGGACTGTCGGAAATTGATGTGGTAGACGCCGGTAAGGTACTGGAAAAGATCAAACGGGAACGAATGGTGGAATTTCTTTACGAAAACCAGCGCTATTTCGACATTCGCCGCTGGGGTGATTACGAATCGTCGGAAAGCGAATCCATCAAAGGGATGAATACGGCAACTACCAAGAGTTCATATTATCAAAGGGTGACGCCTGCGTCCGTCCGCATTGGCAACAGAGTGGTTGACAGAAAAATGATCTTCCTGCCGATATCCCAAACGGAATTAAAGCGCTTGCCGAAGTTCGATCAGAACCCGGGATGGTAAATATTTGAATTTTAATAAAATGTATAAAAAATGAAATATCTGAATATATGTATGGTCATGGTTCTTTTAGCAGCGACAAGCGCCTGCAACCGTGACGAAATATTTGAACGCGAGCAGTACAAGCATGTTGTTTCCCTGCTGAGCGAGGGCGCTTTCAACATTTTTTCCGAAGAGCACGACCTTGCCGACGACCCGAGTACCGGTTATGTTGCCGCATCCTGCGGCGGCGCGCTGACGATTACCGAACCGGTTACGATCCATTTGGCGATAGATTCGAGTTTGGTGGATTATTACAATAACATCAATTTCGAAATGAACGCGGATCGTTACGCTCAATTTCTTCCGCCAGGAAGATATACAATAGAGAATTACCGGATTACCATACCGGATAAGGAACGGAGCGGGAAAACAAAAATACAGGTGCGTGGAAACGGTCTGTCGCCCGATTCCATATACTTTATTCCGCTCCGGATTACCCATGCAAATAGCGAAATTAATCCTGAAAAAAGCACGGTGCTGTACAGGGTGTATATGAAAAATTTCTACGCCACCAACAAATCCGTTGTCGCATACCAGCAGCGGAGTATTCGAACGGATGCTTCCGGCGCCAATGTGAATAATATGATGACGAAGGAGGTTTTTCCCGCGTCGGGCAATTCGGTACGGATATTTGCCGGAAACCAGGCCTTTGAAAGCAAGGAAAATATGATTGCCAACTGGTCTGTCCGGCTGACGGTAGCCGAAGACGGGCATGTAGCCATCACCCCGTGGGATAATTCCGCGGCAGGGATGAAACTGAGGCAGATAGACGATGATCCTGAATATCCGAACATCTTCAAAATCGTTGACGACGGTTATAGAACATTCAAGACCTTCCTGCTCTGTTATGAATATACCACGCCTGTCGACGGACCTGTTTATACGATGAAGGAAGAATTGAGATTTGAATTTAAAGAAGAACAGAAAAATTAAAAAAATGAAGAAAATGAAAAAAATGAATGGTATTGGTCTTGTCCTTGCATTCGTGACCCTGATGACCGGATGCGCCGAATACAGCAAGTTTGATATTACCGAAAAACCTTTTGTGGACAAGACTTCGGTGGAACTGTATGTAGGCGAACATGCCGGCAAACGTAGCCAGATTCAGTTGACCAGCAGCCCGTCCGACCGGAAGTATACCTGGACAAGCCTCGCTCCCGATGTTGCTTCGGTTGATCAAAATGGTCTGGTGACGGCGCATATCGAAGGATATACGGTGATTACCGTTGTTTCGGAAAATGACCGTACCGACATAAATGTACGGGTGTTGGAATTTGTCCCGCTCGTCGATTTTACGCTGGATCGTTCGGAATATTCAGGAGTCGTGCAGGACATGTTTCTCCTTTTGGCGATGCCTGAACCCTCTAATGCTTCGGTTATGGATATTCAATGGACATCGTCTAACGAAAAGGTCGCTCATGTATTCAGCAATGGATTGGTAAAAATTACCGGCGTGGGCGAAAGTATCATCACAGCCCGTACAAACGGCATTACAAGAACGATAACCGTTTTTAGCAAGTTGAAATTCCAAATCACCTCGGCAAACATACCGAATGAAGGGATTTATGCTCCATCTGTCCAGACGCCCACCTGGGGCTATAGTTCCCAGCAAGCTGCCTATCCGCTCACAAATCTGTTTGACGGAAACCCGGCCTCATTCTGGCATGGCGCCTACAGTGGCAGTTATGTTTCAAACTATCCGCACTGGTTCATTGTAGATCTGCGCCGTACTGTGATTATTACCGATATGATGATACAAAGGCGCCAGAATTTCGTCTCGTGCAACGGTTTCTATTTTTATGTATGCCCGGATGTGGATGTTGATCAAAGCGATCCGCTGAACGGGTATCCGTGGGAATTGCAAGGGGAATATACGTTCGACCCCCAGACCAATAATGAACAGTGGTACAAAATGCCAAATGTGGAAGCGCGCTATATCACACTATATTTCGACCCCAAGCACAAGGATTCGGCTGCGACAAATAATTACATCCAGCTTGCCGAGTTTGGAATATACGGTTATTAGTCATTGACCCGGATAGATGAACGCAAAAGCGCCCAACCAAAAACATACTGTGTTTCTCCAAAAAACGCAGTATGTTTTTCCAAAAAACACACTGTACTTTTTAAAAAGTATACTGTACTTTTTGGAAAATACACTGTACTTTTTTGGAAAATACACTGTGTTTTTATCCGGAAATAATACCCTTCAATGACAAACTGTTACAGATAATCAAAATTAATATCAGTATCAAATGTTCTCCATGCGCCATCTCGTACCTCCTTTGCTTCGTCGACATGACGGGTTCCGGATTTCGCCGGTAGCGGAACGGCGAACCCGAAACCGTTTTTCCATTAAAAATTACATGTTTTTCGTTGTTTATTCTATTTCTTACCCCTATACCATTACCTATATTCGCATCATCAATTGAAGTAATCTATCAATGAACAAACGACCGGCAAAGATACATGCCGAAAAAAATTAGAAAGATGAATCATGTACCAAATCTTAATATATAACTTGGCAATAAAATAAGTCAATTCTATTTTTCACTCGTGTCTATTAAAAATTATTAATCAAATTTGAGGTCAAAATGCAGTTGTCCATCATCATACTCAGAGGCCTTATATGCCATAGGCATCAGGAGTTCCCGAATGTTGTCCTTGA
>JAISDP010000101.1 GCA_031264715.1 Bacteroidales bacterium | reverse complement strand
GTAATTTATTTTGGCATTGGTAAAAATAAAATTATTTTTGCCGGTCATTGTAACATTTTTATATTGTCATACGTATAAGCATGATAAGATCGCTTTGCGCGGCATTATTGAAAAACAAGAATAACCCATAAATGCGTGACAGCTAATGGATAATGATAATTTGAAATTGATGAGAGTTATACGATTAGCTTTGATGAGAGTTTCCCCGTTCATCATTTTAACAGTCATTGCAGGCTGTTGTTTGTTGTCGGCACATGCCGCCGGGAATGATGCCGGCTCGACGGCTCAAACGATCAACGACTCTATTGTTGCGCCCAATGTTTTTACGCCTAATGGCGACGATATCAATGATGTTTTCGAAGTGACGTCAAAAGAAGGCAATGTGGTGTCGCTGAAAATATTTACCCGCGCCGGGGTGTTGGTTTTCAGCATCAAAGCCAAACGGTGTCGCTGGGACGGCTATTCGCTGGGCGGACAGGAAATGGCCAACGGAGTATACTACTTCACGGCTGAAGTACCCGGTTCGTCGCCAAAAGTTAAAAAAGCAGGATTTGTGCATCTATACAGGTAATCGTACATGTATCACCGAAGCTATACCACCTATCTCCAAAAGGAACTTGACTTTTTAAAATTATTGGTTACCCGCTTTCACGAACAGGAGAAAGTAAACGGGTTGGAATTGGATATCGCGTTGCTGAAAACTCAGGATATATACGAGCAGTTGCTGCGGATCAAACTGATACCCGAAGACGAAAAGAACGCCGCGCCCGTGCTTGCCGAGGTTTCCCCGATTGCAGAGCCTGAAAGAAAAACACCGGGACCGGCGCCTCAACCCGAACCGCCAAAAAAAGAACAACCCAGGCCGCAACCGGTAAATATCGAACTCGAACCGGTTGCTGTAGAACCACCTGTAGAAGTTCCCGTGCCCGAAAAAGTTGTGACTGTAAAGGAAGAACCGGCGCCTGTTCGCGAAGAAAAGAAACACCCCCCGGTTGTAGAGCCTGCAAAAGCTGGAATCCTTGCCGAGAAAATCGGGCCAATCGATTTTCATCCGATCAACGAAACCCTGGCGCAACAGAAGCCCGGAAGCGATCTATCGAGTAAACTGCAAACCGCGCCGCTGAGTTCGATTGGCGCAGGTATCGGCCTGAACGACAAATTTCTGTACATCCGCGAGTTGTTCAAAGGCGACAGCGCGTTGTACAGCAATACCGTCCGGTGCCTGGATACGGCGGAATCGTTGGGTGATGCAATGGATTTTATCAACCGGCATTTCGATTGGGACAAAAAGAACGAAACAACCCAAAAATTTATCAATTTAGTGCAGCGAAGGCACGGGAATTAAACGTTCCGGGGTTCAGGCTTCGAGTCTTGAGTCGGGTAAAGCCATGTAACTTTCAGTCAATAAAATGGGAAAATTGTATATAGTGCCCACGCCTATCGGGAATCTGGGCGATATGACGTATCGTGCTGTTGAGGTGTTGAAACAGGTCGATTTTGTCCTTGCCGAGGATACCCGAACAAGCGGGAACCTGCTACGGCATTTCAACATCAGCAAGCCGATGTTTGCACACCATAAGTTTAATGAACACAAAACGTTAAAGTCAATTATCGACAAGCTGGCAGCAGGGCAAACGGCAGCTTTGGTTTCCGACGCCGGCACTCCGTCCATTTCCGATCCCGGATTCCTGATTGTTCGTGAATGTGTTGCCAACGGTATTGAGGTAGAATGTCTTCCGGGCGCTACGGCATTGATCCCGGCGCTTGTCAATTCCGGTTTTCCGAGCGATCGTTTTTGCTTCGAAGGGTTTCTGCCGCCCAAAAAAGGCCGACAAACGCGACTGAACGAATTAGCTGTAGAACGCCGCACTCTTATTTTATACGAATCGCCTCATAAGCTCTTGAAAACTTTGCAGGATTTACAAACTCTTTTCGGTGAAGGCCGACGCATGTCGGTATCGCGCGAATTGAGCAAGCTGCACGAGGAAACCGTCCGGGGAACCGCTCGCGAGCAAATTGAAGAGTGGACAAAAAGGCCGTCCATCAAGGGGGAAATTGTTATTGTGGTGGAAGGGAAAAACGAGTAGAAAAATTCCCTTCAATGATGTACGACAAACTGTATAATCGCTATTTTCATGAGATTGCCCGTTAGGACATCAACAATTCATTGTAATGCAATTTGTCCATTCATCATCACTGATACCGGGACGCGGTTTTGGCCGTATCAGCATATAAATCCCTAAAATAATAAACGGGATACTTAGTAATTGTCCCATATTCAACAACATTCCTTTTTCGAAACACACCTGGTCCACTTTGACGAACTCGACAAGGAAACGCGCCGTGAACAACGAAACCAGGAATACTCCGAAAAGCACGCCGGGATATGGTTTTTCACTCTTTCTGAAATACATCCGGCAAAGCCATGCGAAAATGGCGAGATACGCCAATGCTTCGTAAATCTGTGTTGGATGGCATGGTAGCGCATTAATCGGCGGCTGGCGCCATTCCGGTGAATGTACAAACCTGAATCCCCAAGGCAGACCGGTCGGATGGCCGAAAATCTCGGAATTCACCAGGTTGCCCATACGGATGAAGAAACCCGAAAGAGCGACTACGATCGCCATACGATCGAGAATCCAAAGGTATGGCCGATGTTCGACCTGCGAGAAAATAAACAGTGCGGCCAGAATGCCTGTGGCGGCTCCGTGGCTGGCCAATCCACCGTGCCATATCTGTACAATTTCCGCAGGATTTTCAAAATAGTAGTACGGTTCGTAGAACAGGCAATGCCCTATGCGCGCACCGATCAGTGTTCCAAAAACCATGTACCAGGTCAGGTGATCGAGGACTTTGACCGGAATGCCCTCCTGCCTGAATATTTTCCGCATGATGAAATACCCCAGAACAAACACTGCTGCAAAAAGTAACCCGTACCAGCGTACCGAGAAAACGCCTACGCGGAAAATTTCGGGATCGACATCCCATGTGATGAAGTTCAGGAGCATGGCGCTGTTGATATCAATTCCTACCACTTTCCCAATACCGTTTGGTAAAAATTACGGTTGGCTTTCACCAGACTTACCGTGAACAGGGTTAGGTTCTTGGTTTCGTTCAGGATATTGAGGTAAAGTACGCTGTTTCGGGTCGATACTTCCTGACGCTTGATGCGTTTGAGTTGTTTGCGCTGGAGAATATCGAGCAGGGCGAGTACGCTCACTTTCCGCTTACGGATCTCTTCCGAGGAATTTTCGTATTTGCGGTTTTTCAGCGTATGCAGGATCATATTGAAAAATACGGATATCTCATCGTTCAGCTCTGTGAGTTCAGTCGTCTGTACGGCAGAAAACGGCGTATGGTTATTATCCAGGTACTCGTATGCCGGTTTGTAAATATGGAACACGCTGTTGCCTATTTCGCGGGTGGCATCTACCACCTGTACATAGTACTGGCTCGATTCCATGGCATCGCCCTGTAGCTTGGTAATTACCTTGTACGAATTATTCTTAAGCTCTTTCGTTTGCCCGCTTAGTTCATACACGTCATCATGCAGTCCCTTTAGCGCCTTTCGCTTATTTGCCAGGAAATTATTGAGTGTAAGATAATAAAGCTTGGATGCCGAAATAGATGCCGAAACGATCTGCTCGTTGCAACTTTCGAAAACCTTTGCCGCAGTGATTGATTTCACATTCAGCAGGGCAACATCCTTTTTCTTTTTCTGTTCCTTTTCTTTTTCTTCCTTTTCGGAAACAAACAGCGAGCGGAACATGAAATACCCTACCACAGAGATACAGATAGCAAAGGCAATCCATTTGCCCCAGATGAGGAAGCCGGTGATTAGGCACGACATCGTGAACGCCGAAATAGCCGTGATAAACCACCCGCCGATAACAGTAATCACCCCGGTGATACGGTATACAGCCGTTTCGCGATCCCAGGCGCGGTCGGCCAGCGAGCTTCCCATAGCTACCATAAAAGTAACGTAAGTGGTGGAGAGCGGGAGTTTAAGCGATGTCGCCGAAGCAATCAGGATACTGGCCACTACCAGGTTGACCGAAGCCCGTACCTGGTCGAAAGCCACGTCCTCGTCGGTTTGCTTATGCCGGAAACGCCGGTCGATCCGTTTTCGCCACCGCCTGGGAACAATACTTTCGAAAAAACCCGACAGATTGAGCGAGCCGCGTACCAGCGAACGCGCCAGCAACGTGGAATCGAACTGCTCTTCGACAGCATCCTGGCGACTCAGATTGACGGTGGTGTCGATCACTTTACGCGCGCGGCGTGAAAATACTAGCGTAGCGGCCATTACCAGCCCCGCAATCAGCAGGAAAACGGTTGGCGTATTCACGGGATCTTTCAATGCATTCATAACTAAACTGCTGTCGGCTACGCCCGATGCTGCATATACCTTATACGATTCCAATCCCGCTAAGGGTACCCCGATGAAGTTAACCAGGTCGTTACCCGCAAAAGCCATCGCCAGCGCAAACGTCCCCACAAGGATCACGATCTTCAATACATTGGTCTTAAAAATCCACATCAGCAATTGCAAAATAATGGTCCAGCATACAAAATTACCCACCAGAAGCCGGAAATTGTGTGCAGTGATGAACTCAAGATATTCATCTTTCATGAAAGAAGCGCCTTTAGCCCCTTTCATGATCATAAAATAAACAATGGCTGTGATGGCGATGCCTCCAAAAACAGAACCGAAATATTTGTATGATTTGCGATAGTCGAACGAGAAAATGACCCGAACTACCCATTGAACAATAATTCCCGAAATAAACGCCACTACCACCGATATGAGAATACCGCTGATGATGGCCAATGCTTTCTCGGTGTTAATGTATGCTCCGAGTTCGGTAAAACCGCCGTCGGATTTTGAAATTTTGTACAAAGCCATGGCCAGTGACGCCCCCAGGATGTCGAATACAATGGAAACCGTAGTAGACGTGGGTAAACCAAAACTGTTGAAGATATCGAGCAGCACTACATCGGCTACCATCACACCCACAAAGATCCAGATGATTTCGCTGAAATAGAATTTTTCGGGATCGAATAGCCCATTCCGTGCAATATCCATCATTCCACTCGAAAAAGTAGCGCCGATGACCACGCCCAAACAGGCAAAAATCATGATAGTACGGAATGAGGCTACTTTAGAACCAATTGCAGAGTTCAGAAAGTTAGAAGCATCATTACTCACGCCGACCATCAGGTCGAAAAAGGCCAGGAGCAAAAGAAATGCAACAAGTATGATGTATGAATCCATAACGGCACAATATATATACTACAAAAGTAGGAGCATCACCGCATTCTAATGTTAAGGAATTGTTAAGAAATTGTGAATAGATTGTAAAGTGATGTCCCTTTGCGTTTATCTTATCGCACCCGACAGTGGAATGAGTGAAAAATAATGTAAACGCATTCATTATTTTTATGTACATTTGCCGAAGTTTTTAATGTTGAGCATTTATCATATTAAAAAAGAATGTTTTACCTCATTATTATTCTTTTTATTTTAGGGTACGCAGCTATTGCTCTTGAGCATAACCTGTCTGTCGACAAGGCATCTATTGCATTGTTAACCGGCTCCATGGTGTGGGTGTGTATCGCTTTCGGAGGCGATACGATCTATCCTGCATTGCCGTCATTCCAGGAATATCTACAAACACATCCGGGTGCATCGGTGATGGAATTTGTAACCCGTCACGAATTGATTGAACACCTTGGCGAGATCAGCGAAGTCTTATTTTTCCTGCTCGGTGCAATGACCATTGTCGAAATCATCGACAGCCACGGCGGTTTCAGCATGTTGTCCAAAGTGATCAAAACCACCAATAAGGTAAAGTTGCTTTGGATCTTCTCGTTCCTCACGTTCTTCATATCGGCCGCATTGGACAACCTCACCACCACCATCGTGATGATCACCCTGATGTGGAAACTGGTCGGCGGGAAAAATACACGCTGGTTCTTTGCCAGCATGATTGTGATAGCGGCCAATGCCGGCGGTGCGTGGTCGCCCATCGGCGATGTCACCACCATCATGTTGTGGATCGGCGGGCAAGTTTCGGCATTGAGCATTATCCTGCAACTGATCGTGCCCAGCTTGATTTGCATGCTGGTGCCGCTGGTGATCATATCGCTCACTATGAAAGGCGAAACCGTTCCCCCGTCGCGTACCGACCGTACCAAATCGTTGGTGCCCACTACCGACCGCGAACGCTGGATTGTCCTCATAGCAGGCAGCGGCGGTTTGTTATTTGTACCGGTATTCAAATCCGTCACTCATCTTCCCCCATACATGGGCGTGTTGCTGGCGCTGAGCATCATGTGGATTATGACAGAGATACTGCACCGTAAAAAACAGAAGGAACTTAAAATGCGCCTGACCCTTGCGGGAATTCTCAAAAAAATAGATACTCCCACCATTTTCTTTTTCCTTGGGATACTTTTGGCTGTCGCCGGGCTCGAATCGGCGGGACACCTCAACCTTGTGGGAGTTTTCTTAGACGAAAAAGTACACAACGTTTATGCAATAAACCTGGCTATCGGTGCGTTATCATCGGTAGTGGATAATGTGCCACTGGTTGCCGGAACGATGGGAATGTACGACACTGTTTCGACCAGTGTTCTGGAAACCATATCCGATCCCGCAAAAGCAACCTACATGAAGCATTTTGTTGCGGATGGCGCTTTCTGGGAGTTACTTGCCTATTGTGCCGGTACGGGCGGGAGCATCCTGATCATCGGTTCGGCGGCAGGCGTTGCCGCGATGGGGCTGGCCAAGATCGACTTTATGTGGTACGTGAAAAAAATAAGTTTGTTAGCCCTTGCCGGGTATCTTTCGGGAGCTGCGGCATATTATTTGATAGTAAAATAATTTTCGTCATAACAGATCATTGTAAATAAAACTTAAAAATTAAACAGCTCGATGCTATTCAATGTATTATTACAGGTAACGGTTCAGGATCAGGCAGTAGCCAGCGCCTTAGATACGCCTAAGGAAGTCAGTATGCCGTTGTGGGATCTCACCCTGAAAGGCGGGTGGATCATGATACCTATTGCCGTATTGTCGATCATAGCGGTATACATCTTCGTAGAACGCTATTTTGCCATCCGCAAAGCGTCAAAAACCGATGAAAACTTCATGAACCGTATCAAAGACTATATTCACGACGGGAAGATCGATTCGGCGCTGGCGCTTTGCCAGTCGACCGACAGCCCGATTGCCCGCATGATCGAAAAGGGTATCCAGCGTATCGGACGTCCGCTGAGCGACATCAGCACCGCCATCGAAAACGTCGGACGGCTGGAAGTTTTTAAACTCGAACGCGGCCTGCCCGCTTTGGCCACCGCAGCCGGCGGCGCGCCCATGCTCGGGTTTCTCGGTACGGTTACCGGCATGGTAAAGGCTTTCTATGATATGTCAATGGCAGGCAATAATATCGACATCGGGATTCTCTCGTCGGGTATTTACGAGGCCATGGTAACAACGGTTGCCGGGTTGCTGGTTGGTATCGTCGCTTATTTCGCATACAATATCCTGGTGGCAAACGTCGAAAAAGTGGTCAACGACCTGGAAGCAAACACCACCGAGTTTATGGATCTGCTCAACGAGCCGGTGAAGTAGCTTTAACGTTCCGGTGGACGCAGTTTCAATCAAAAATAAGAAATCAAAAATTTGAAATAGCAATGGCTATCCGTTCTTCCAATAAAGTCCTTCCGTCGTTCAGCATGTCGTCCATGACCGACTTGGTGTTCCTGTTGCTGATTTTTTTCATGATCACTTCCACGCTGGTAAGTCCCAATGCGCTGAAACTGCTTCTTCCGCAGAGCAACAACCAGACACAGGCCAAGGCTATCACCAGTGTATCCATTGATAAAAACCTTCGTTTTTATGTCGAAACCGCTCCTGTATCGTTAGCCGACCTTGAACGGCAATTACAGGTAAAGCTGATGGATGCGCAGGACCCGACCATTTCGCTGCACGTGGACAAAACCGTTCCGATGGAGGAGGTGGTGAAGGTGATGAATATCGCTGCACGCAACAAGTATAAATTGATACTTGCCACGGCGCCGGAAAGAAAATAACAGACAAGTGACGGGTGACAAGTGACATGATCCGCCGTCCGGTCAAACATCAAAAATGACGACGGTCTGAAAATCGGTTTCAGCGTCTCATCCAATCGAAAAACAAAAATCAAAAATAGTAATGGCCACACCGGTAAAATATCGCAATGGATTGTTAGGCACCATACTTTTTCATGGTTTGGCGCTGTTCCTGTTGTTGTATATGGCTTTTCGGACGCCGCTGCCATTACCTGCCGAACAGGGTATCCTGGTGGATTTTGGGAATAACGACAGAGGGTTTGGAAATTTCGAGCCCAGGATGGCCGATCCGGTCCCAGTGCAGCCCAAGCCAGAACCTGCCCAAGTTGTTCAACCCGAAGATCAGACTCTGACACAGGATGTGGAAGAAACCATAGCTTTGCCTCCTAAACCCAAACCCACGGAAAAACCGAAGGATAAACCCAAGGAGACTCCAGAAGAAACGCCTAAAGAAACTCCAAAGGAAACGCAACCTGTAGAACAACCCAAGCCTGTGGAACGTACTGTTGATACGCGTGCAATGTACCCCGGTCGTGGAAATGCGGCAAGCACAGCCACCAGCCAGGGCGAAGCCGGCGGACAGGGCAACCAGGGCGTTACTACCGGGGCTCCTGACGTACACGTGTATGGCGAAGGCGGCGATGTGGGAGGCGGTAACAAGTTTGCGCTAACCGGGCGTAGCTTAGTCGGAAGATTGCCTCTACCAACGTATAATGTGCAGGACCAGGGCATAGTGGTGGTAGCCATCACCGTGGATAAGGACGGAAAAGTGATCAAGGCAACCCCTGGCGCTAAAGGTTCTACCACGCTGAACAAAATATTGCTTGATGCTGCCGGAGAAGCGGCACGCCAAGCAAAATTCAGTCGTAAACCCGATGCAATCGAGCAAACAGGAACGATCACCTATATTTTCAAATTGCAGGGCGAATAGAAGAGCCTCACCTCTCTTTCAAAGAGAGAAGCGCGCTAAGCTATGGTCATGAAGAACAACCATGTTTCCGTATCTTCTTATTCGAAGACACAAGGGGCTCAGTCCATTGAGCCGTTAGGAAAGAGCCTGGTCAAACTGATCCGGTCGCTGGAGCAGAAAAAGTACCGCACGCAACACGGTCTTTTTGTGGTGGAGGGAGACAAAACTGTGCGCGAAATCCTCGAGTCGCCGTTAACTGTTGAATATTTACTTGCAAAACCTGCGTGGTTAGAGCAACAGCCAGCCGTAAAAACAAATCATATCATTGAAGTATCGGATAAGGAGCTTTCCCAAGTCAGTTTCCTGAAAACGCCGAACCAGGCAATGGCGTTGGTACGGATACCGCAATACCCGCTCGATATGGCGGAATTAACCGCCGGGCTTTCCCTGTATCTTGACCAGGTACAGGATCCCGGCAACCTGGGAACGATCATTCGCCTGGCCGACTGGTTTGGCATCCGGCATGTGCTGTGTGGCGAAGGCTGTGCGGACCCGTTCAGTCCCAAAACCGTACAGTCGACTATGGGTGCGCTCATCCGGGTGAAGACATATCCTGCAAATGTTGCTTTTTTTGACCGGTTGAAAGCATCGATTCCCGATTTCCCTGTTTACGGTACTTTCCTCAATGGCAAAAATATTTACGAAACGCCGCTGTTATCCAAGGCGATGATTGTGATGGGAAACGAGTCGAAAGGGATCGGCGACGAAGCGGCGCAGTACGTCAACCGACGATTGCTGATACCGTCGTACCCGTCCGGCGCACCGACATCCGAATCGCTGAACGTAGCAACGGCTGCGGCAATTGTATGTGCAGAGTTCAGGCGAATATTTTCTTAGCTCAAAATCTTTTTGGATGAACTAAGGACAAAACACGACGCGGAAGCCGGTCTTGTCGGCTGCATCGTCGGGAGCTACCGTCGCCGTTAAGGTTTCTTCGCCGCCGACCACGAGCGAGAGCGTTTTCCTGTCGAGCGTCACGCCTGTAGCTTCTACATGTTTAGGGTCGTCTTTGCCGCACGAAGCAAAAACTGCGTCATAATTAATTTTGAATTTTGAATTCTGAATTTTGAATTATTTTCAATTATCATTTTCTACCAATATGTCGTTCTTGGGACTTTTGATCCTCCATGTATCCTCCATGTATCCTCCATGCTCGCTGCATTGCGAAATTTTCAATTGATTTCGTCTGTTCCGGTCGCAATTTTTGCATAAATGGTTGCCTGCTCTCTAAATCGATCAAAGAAAAGGGTAGCGCACAACATCCTTGTCGGTGGTCTCGACCTTGACAGCGGTGGTAAATAAAAAGGCACGTGAAAAATCTTCTAAAACAAATAAAACGCTATTTGTTATCCGGCAAAGTCCCGTCAGGGACGAAATGAAACTCCGTTCCATCTGTATTCTATTCTGCCGGCTTGATGAACAATCCGCCAATGCTGCCATCTTCGTTGAATACCAACCGCAGATTGAGTTCCGCTTTTTGGAACGTGAATGGCACCTCTATGATCTCATGTTTCCCTATGGAACTCTCTTTTAAACCGGCAAGATCGGCTTTCTCGAATTTGCCGTAAAGCAGGTTGGCTTGCAGCCACGCCATTTTCAAGCCGCCGGGTGGCAAGGCTTTTTTCATGGCTGCATCGAAATAAACCGTGACGGCATCGAAGTCGCCGCGCTCAAAAGCATGTACCACTTTTCCCGTTTTTTGGCGGATGGTTAATGAATCGGTCACAACCACAGCGTTTTCTGTCGAATCCGTCCCGGATGTACCGGATGCCGACAGGTTCGTAAACGAGCCGGTCAACAGCAGATAGAGAATAACTTTCGATGCGACTTCCGCAACCAGTAAAGCGCCAATAAAGGAAATGACCGCCCGGCCGCTTTTCAAATGGCACGATACCGAGTATGCATGGTACATCAGGGCGATCATCCAGATATATAACGGTATGGTGACAAGGATAAAGATGATCAGGTGTGGAATATCGAACATGCTGTCGGGAATAACAGGGAGAAAGCAGATCATAACCAGCAGCAGCATGGGTGCGCGGGCCAGTGATACAGTGCCGGCCACATCAATAATACGTATCCTGGACCTGGAAAAAATAACACCCGCCAACCACATGCCGGAGAAAAGAGTTAGAAAATCGACAGCCTGCATGACAAATACTTCCAGGAAACTGTACGTCACGCCAAGGTGAACATCTAACGCTCCGTCAAAAGAAATATGATTGATTTTACCGACAACAGCCGTAATCGCCATAACGGTCGCGCCGATGATCAACGCCTGCCATCCGGCAATACGTTCGAAAGGATTAATTACCCATTTTATTTTCATTGAATTACATTTTAGTGATGAATGAGCGTGTGACAAATTCTTAACTCTTAATTCTTAACTCTTAATTCTTAATTCTTAATTCTTAAAATCCATTCGGTTACATCTTTCAGTACCGCGGGCGAAAAGGTTTGCTCGATGGAAGCATATTCGCCGGGCGAACCGGTGGTACATTCCTGAAACAGGTGGTTCAGGCCGGGATATTCCTTTACGGTTACATTTTTATTACCGCCTTTTTTCAGCGCTCTACCGATGGCCGGAAGATTTACCCTTGCGGGAACCTGTAAATCCTTATCGCCATTGACAGCCAATACCGGGCATTTTACCTGCTCAAGCGCCGGTGTGGGATCGTAACGGAGGAAGTATTGCATCCACGGGCTGGCCATGCTTCCCGCAAACTGTTTCATATAATCGTCCCCGGTCATTCCTTCCGGAGTAACCGCCGCAAGGTCGATTTCCGGGCTGGT
>JAISDP010000039.1 GCA_031264715.1 Bacteroidales bacterium | reverse complement strand
TCGTTCGCCTGCGGCGGAATGCGCGAATCGATGAGTACAAACACACAATACAGGTTTTCGCGTTTACCCAGATAATGGAACAGCGTTTTATCGAAATCTTTACGCTGGCTCTTTGAAACTTTCGCATAGCCATAGCCTGGCAAATCAACCAGGTACCAAGTCTCATTAATCTTATAATGATTGATAAGCCTTGTCTTACCGGGTGTTGCAGACGTTTTGGCCAAGCCGCCATGCAGGCACAGCATATTGATGAGTGATGATTTGCCCACATTCGACCGCCCGATAAAGGCATATTCGGGCATGTCCGGTTCCGGACATTCTTTCAGGGACGGGCTGCTTTTTACAAATTCGGCTTTACGGACAATCATTGAGTTGGGTCAGGTTTTATTTCAAATATTCCGCCAACTCGTTAATCTTATCCGTATTGATATAGTCAACACCCAGATCCATCAACATTTTCCAGGCTTCGGGCGTATCATCGGTTGCCCAGAAGCGTATTTTCTTATTCAACTCGTGAACCGTGCGTATTGTTTCTTCCACCTTTGTACGGTCGGCGGCTGTCAGCGACTTGCTTTTGGGCATGTTCCAGGCGGCGCTGTACAAGGCTATTCGTTCGAGCTGTTCAGGACTATAGGTTGTCGACGGGCGGCCGTCGAACATGATGAATGACGGGTACATGCCAAAATCAGCCGGCTTGGGCATATTGCCTGTGATCACTATCTGAACGGCATGAGGGTTTACGGAGCGGTCGAATACGTCCGGATATTGTTTCAACCTGTCTACCAGCAAGCCGAGCGTTGATGCCGCCGGGGTTTTCAAGTCAATCAGCAACTGGAGTTTACCATCATAATCGGGCCAGGGTTTGTTACGATTCTGCTCATAACGCAACACCAGCGGTTGGATATACAGGTCGTCCAGCGTACGGCCTTTCTTAGCTTCACTTTTCGAGTGCGCTACAATCAATGCGCCATCCACGGCAAAGATGTCGGCTTCGATCGATTCGAAATGGGCGTTGTATGCCGTCCAGAAAGGAACCCTGTTGGCATAATCGTTGTGCGAATGGGCGTTCTGCACCGTGTATTGTGCGTTTAACCGTACACACAGGAAAAAGAGAAGAAACGGAAAAATGTTTTTCATACGGATGAAGGTTTATCCGATTTGTTTGTATATAACTTTTTTGACGCGGTCTTTTATTTCGGGCCACGTTGCATCGGGTATCCGCGCTCCGATGACTTCAATTACCTTCCCGGCGAGGATGGAGCCTATTTCGCCGCAAAGGGGCAAGTCCAGGTCGTTGAGCATCCCGTAAAGGAACCCGGATGCGTATAAATCGCCGGCGCCTGTGGTGTCGATGCAATTCACCCTGGAGGCCGGAACGCGGTATACCTGCCGCCCGTTCTGGATCAACGAACCGTTTTTGCCGGTTTTCACCACGGCAATCCAGCAATCTTCGGCAATTTCTTCCAAAGCGTCTTCCGGTTTCTTGCCGCCGGTAAATGTGCGGGCTTCGTCGGCATTGGCAAACACCACGTCGGCATATTCCTTCACCAGGAAATGCAGGAAGTCGAGGTTGTCGGCCACCACATTGAAACTTGCCAGGTCGAGGATCACATCTAAACTGTTTTCCTTAGCCAGTTCCACGGCGCGCCTGATCAGTTCGTGATGCTGCACCAGGTAGCCTTCGATGTAAAAATGCGTGTAGCCCTGGAACATGTCGGAAGTGAGATCATCAGGCTCCAGTTCCACAGCGGCGCCCAGGTGTGTGGCAAAAGTACGTTCGCTGTCGGGGCTTACCAGCGCCAGGGCAAGGCCGGTTTCATTGCCACTGTACTGCAACAGCGGATGGATACCATTACGTACCAGGTCTTTTTCGAATACTTCGCCCAGCCGATCCTTACCTACTTTCCCGATAAATGCGGTTTCGATACCCATCGCAGCCAGGCCGCAAATGGTATTGGCTGCCGAGCCGCCGGATATTTCGCTTTTTTTCAGTTGTTGTATCTTTCCCAACACATGGTTTGAGAATTCTTTGTCGACCAGTTGCATGCTGCCTTTCTGCAAGCCAAACTCGTCCAGCAGATGATCGTCGGGCAGTTCGGTCATCATATCGACCAGGGCGTTGCCCATTCCTAATACTCTCATTAATAATTTTATTGGTTTATAAAATAGCGCTTATTCCAAGGAAATATGACCACAAAAATAATGCAATTATACACAATCCGGTGTTAATTTATCTTATTTGAAAAAAAAACCTGCCGGATTTTTCAAGCCCGAACGGGAGTGGTATGCTGCCAGGTTGCCTTTAATCACGATCTGCCGGTGCAAATTGCCGGCATTATCCACAAGGTTAAGGCTGTTACGGAATGTTCCCGATACAAGTTCGACAAAAATGCAGTTGGTATCGCTTGTTTCGGCAATATCGTCGGCGAGGACGATATTGGTGTGCTGCCAGCCGGCGCTGTTCACGTAATCGTAACCTGATGACGGTTTGGAGCCTACGATATATCCGATAATCCAGACTTCATTTTCGCCTTGCCGTTCAATGGCCCGGGCAATGGTATACGGGTTGGTTTCGCTGTTGACGTCCGTGTATTCCGGGTCGACAATTACCTCTACTTCGCGGTTGTTTACCGTCTCGTCCACGGAAAGGTCGATAGACAGGCTGCCCGCCGGCGCTTCCTTGAGCCGCAGGATAGCTGTTACCATATCCCTGGCGGCAAGCGCGATGGTACCGCCGTTGATCGTCTGCCCGTCGGCCAGGATGGAAACGGAAACTGTTCCCGGAAGGAAATAACCGGTGCGCGACTCGGTGGACGAATAGTTCAGATACCCGGCATCGCAGTTAATCTGGGCCTGGTAAGTACTGTATTTCGTCGAAAATTCGCCTGCCCACACAACCTTGACGCCGGCATTTCCCTGTGAACAAACCAGCGAGGCTTCCTTCGTTTCGCCAGCTTCTATATCAACGGTGGTTTTTCCCGAATAGAAGGGTGTTTCGTATTTCGGACCGGAAAATTCCAGGGAATACGCTTCGATGGTGTAAGTCCCCACCGGCAGGGCAATCTCTGCGGGCAGGTCGGCGATACGTTCCTTAACCGCATCGGCATGACCGTCGTTAATTCGCAAAGTAAAGTCTGCAATTTCAACATCGCTCTTCAGGCTTGTACCCCGGCTGATGTTCAGGGTCAGGTAACCGGTTCCTTTTTCGGGAGTTTCCTTTTGGGAGCAGGCACATATCACGCCAACCGACAGGAGCAATAACAAAACCCGTTTTTCCATACTATGATTCATTTGTTCATCTTCATGAAACCTGATACAAAGACAACTATAAAGCAAAAAGCATCTTCACAAAAGTACAAAATCTTTTTGTGAAGATGTTTATAGAAACGAACAATTTTCTGTGGAAAACTTTTTGTGCGGTGTCTACAGAACCAGCATGGCATCGCCATACGGCCCGAAACGGTATTTTTCCTTGATGGCCAGCTCGTATATGTCTATTATCCGCTCGTATCCGCTAAATGCCGATACCGCCATCATCATGGTGGACATGGGCAGATGGAAGTTGGAAACGACGCTGGTGGGCACGTTGACTTCGTAGGGCGGGAAAATGAATTTATTGGTCCAGCCATCGGCAGGCTTCAACATTCCCGATGTTGATACGGAGCTTTCCATGGCGCGCAAAACGGTAGCGCCCACGGAACATACTTCCGATCTCCGTTCCTTGGCGACATTCACGATATTGGCCGCTTCCTCGGTTATCGAGTACTGCTCGGAGTCCATCTTGTGCTTGGTGAGGTCTTCCACGTCTACATTGCGGAAGTTGCCAAGGCCCATGTGAAGTGTTATTTCGGTACGGTCAATGCCTTTGATCTCGAATCGCTTCAGCAGTTCGCGGCTGAAATGCAGTCCGGCGGCAGGCGCGGCTACGGCGCCTTCGTGCTTGGCAAATATCGTCTGGTAGCGATCCTTGTCTTCGGGGACTGTTTCGCGCTTGATGAATTTCGGCAACGGGGTTTCTCCCAGCGCAAAAAGCGTGCTTTTGAAGTCATCGTAACTGCCGTCGAACAGGAAGCGCAGGGTGCGCCCACGCGAGGTGGTGTTGTCGATCACTTCGGCCACCAGGTTATCGTTGTCGCCGAAATAGAGCTTGTTGCCGATACGGATCTTGCGTGCGGGATCGACCAGCACGTCCCAAAGGCGTTGTTCGGGATTCAGTTCGCGCAAGAGGAAAACCTCGATCTGCGCGCCGGTTTTTTCCTTGTTACCGTACAGGCGGGCAGGAAATACCCTGGTGTTGTTAAAAACCATCACATCGCCCTCGTTGAAATAGTCGATAATATCCTTAAAAAGGCGGTGCTCGATGTGATCGAACTTGCGGTTGATCACCATCAGGCGTGATTCGTCCCGGGCCGGCGCCGGAAACTTGGCAATAAGATCCGGCGGAAGATGGAATTTGTACTGCGAAAGTCTCATGATTACTTATTGGTTATGGTTTTTATGGTGTATGAAAAATTCAGGTTGCGATTTTATATCTTTGAAATTATTTGCTCGAACAATTCGGGCGACATGGCTTTTTCGACGCGGGATGCGCCGATGGCTGTCCTCCGGAGCCCTGTCAGACATGCGCCGCTTTGGTTTGCCAGGCCGAGGTCGCGTGCAAAAGCCCTCACGTAAGTGCCCTTGCTGCAACGCATCCGTATTTCTACAACAGGCAAGTCGAACCGAATAATCTCCAACTCGTCGATAACTACAGGCTGAGCAGGCAATTCGATATCCGAACCTTTCCGCGCAAAGGTATAAGCCCGTTTCCCCTGTACATTCTTTGCCGAAAATAACGGCGGCGCCTGTTGCGTTTCGCCGAGAAAGGCCTGCAGCGATGCTTCGAACGATTCGCGGGTGATGTGTTCCGTGGGAAACGTGGCATCGGTTTCGGTTTCGAGGTCGAACGAAGGTGTTGTCCGCCCCAGTTCGATGGTGGCCACATATTCCTTGTCGGCGTCCATCCATTCGTTAATGCGCTTGGTGGCTTTACCGGTGCAAACGATCATCAGCCCTGTGGCCAGGGGGTCAAGCGTACCGGCATGGCCTACTTTCAATTTTTTAACCTTCAGCTTGTGCGTGATGAGGTTACGGCATTTCCGCACGACGTCGAATGAAGTCCACCACAGAGGCTTGTCGATTAAAACAACCTGCCCCGTGATAAAGTTCTCCAGAGCCGAGGCGACCGGGTGAAACAGAATGGACGTTTCGTCTTGCTGCATCCTTTATATGAATAATTTCCAAAGAAGTATGGCTGCTCCAACGATGGCGCAATAAAGGGCAAAGTAAAACAATTTACTCCGTTTTACAATGGCAATCATTACCTTACAGGCAAATAATCCTGAAAAGAATGCGGACAGAAAGCCTGCGATCATTGCCGGCATGGGGATCCCTGAAACTTTCGGCGAAAAATCGCCACCGATGATGCACAGGAAAGATTTGCCCAGTATGGGCGCCAATACCATCAGGAAAGAGAACCGCGCAACGTCTTCCTTTCTGTTTCCCAGCAACAGGCCGGCGGATATGGTGGCGCCCGACCGCGATAGTCCCGGGAGTACGGCAATCGCCTGGCTGACGCCAATAATGAACGCATGGAGGTACGATATTTCCTTCCGCTGCTTGAAGGTAACAAAATGCGTTAGCGTGAGCAGGACAGCCGTTACCAGCAACATAAAACCCACCAAAACCACGCCTTCGCCGAAGATCGCTTCCACCTGCTCTTGGAAAAAAAGCCCGACAACGAGCACCGGGATCATTGAAATACAGATTTTGGCGATGTATTGTGTTTCCTCGTTCATCCGGAATTTGAACAGGCCTTGAAACAGTTTCCATATCTCGTCCCTGAAAACGACGATCGTGCTCAACACCGTGGCGAAATGCACCAGCACTTCGAAGGTAGTCTGTGCATCAGGATTTACGCGTATTCCCAACAGGTCTTTCCCGATAATCAAATGTCCGCTGCTGCTTACAGGTAAAAATTCGGTCAAACCTTGCACAAGACCCAGAATAAGGGCTTCAATCCAACTCATGGTTTAAATTTTAAACGCCGCAAATTTACACTAAATTATTCTATTTACGAACAATAAGATATATTTTGATATGCCTGAACGAAAAAGCCATGAAAAATTTGCCGTGCGGAATACAAAATTTGCGGCAACTAATTTCCGATGGCGATGCGGCTGACAGGCTCGAAACCGCCATTATGTAACGATCAAAAATTATAGCGCCGCCAAAAAAAATGAATGAAATAAATTTAATTTCAAATTTACTGCTGTCCGGTAAAAATATGCTTCGCAGTTCAGACGGGAGAGGGACGTTGGCTCTACCCCGGGCTGTGCCTGCGGCTTGCCCGGGGTTATCCAAATCAGACGCCTGCCGGCGTCAGGGTCAAATACGGCTCGCACGAATTGATGCTGAGCGTCACCCTGTCGACGGCAGTAGAATGTCGGCATTTTCTGACCATTACAATAGTAATGGTTAAAAAATGCACGCAGGATATGGCCAATGCAACGTTAATGGTCACATATTGTCGACATTTTTTGGCTAATGCAACGTCAATGGTCACATATTGTCGACATTTTTTGACCAAT
>JAISDP010000326.1 GCA_031264715.1 Bacteroidales bacterium | reverse complement strand
GTGCACAGGAATGGAAAAATCAGGCAGATGCGTCCCGTGTGGGAAAAGCGGGGACTCTTCCTGTTCTATATTCCCCCGTATTCCCCACATCTGAACATTGTGGAAACCCTTTGGAGAGTAATGAAAGGCAAGTGGCTCAGGCCACAGGACTATACCTGCCCGGATACGCTCTTCTATGCGACAAACAGGGCGCTGGCAGCTATCGGGAAGGATTTGAAAATCAACTATGCTCATAATGCTGCTTAATTTTGAAAAGTTACTTATGGGGTATTTTTTTGCGGTTTTGACCTGAGGTTGTTTTGTTTAAAAATAAGGTGAGAATAAGGTTGTTTCCTCAAAAAAGACCTTATTTCCACCTAATTCGGCACGTATCCTGTTGGAAGCCGGCATTGACATGCAGCAGATATCCGAATCTACCGGACTGAGTATCGCTGAAATTGAAAAAATCGGGAAAGGGGTAAAACAATAACCTTACGCTAAGCTGCCGCTCAACAGGGGGGACTTTGCCGAAATTGTATCCTGCCGGGACAGCGGCAAATAATTTGACAAAAAATTTTGATAGTTCAGGATATTCCGGTTTCTTTGTCGTTTCAAAGTTTAATATGCTCAAATGAATATTTCGAAAAATAAAGTAGTATCGTTGTCTTACGAGCTCCGCCTGGATGGTGAAGATGGCGAAATCATAGAAACAGTGGACGCCGGACGTCCGCTGGTATTTATATTCGGTACGGATAGTCTGGTTCCCGGGTTCGAACGCAATATCGAAAACCTGGATACCGGCAATAATTTTGCTTTCCTTTTGGAATGTGAAGAAGCGTACGGGCCTGCGCTTGAAGAAGCCATGGTGGAAATCCCGAAAACAGCTTTCGCAATGGACGGTGAGATTGACAACGACATGTTGTTCGAAGGCAACACCATACCCATGACCGACTCGGACGGCAACCAGCTGAACGGCGTAATAGCCGAGGTAAAAGACGATTCCGTCATTATGGACTTTAATCATCCCCTGGCTGGCGATGACCTGTTCTTCACGGGCACAGTTGTGGATGTTCGCGAGGCTACAGCCGAAGAGCTGGCACACGGGCTCGTCCAGGGCAATTGCTCGTCGAACGGTTGCGGCGGATGCGGCGGAGGCTGCTGTTAATCCTTATAATCAATAATCCATGCTTGACCATATACAGCTTGAGGATGTCCTGTTCCTGGACATTGAAACGGCGCCCCAATGCCCGTCTTTTCACCAGTTGGATGAAACGACGCAGCATTTGTGGGAGCAGAAGGCAGCATCGATGTGCAAGGATGGACAAACTCCCGGTGACATTTACGAAAGAGCCGGGATTTATGCTGAATTTGGTAAGATAGTATGTATCTCCGTGGGGTTTGCCTACCATATTGCCGGCGGACAATTGGCTTTCCGGTTGAAATCGTGCTTTGGAGACGACGAAGCGGAACTGTTGAAGAAGTTTTCGGAAGTGATCGACCGGTTCGCGATGCAGCATTTCAACGTGTTATTATGCGCCCACAATGGCCGGGAATTTGATTTCCCGTACATTACGCGGCGTATGCTGATCAACAGGATCACTTTGCCTGCTGTTCTCGACATTGCCGGTAAAAAGCCGTGGGAGGTACCTTTCATCGATACCATGGAGCTGTGGCGGTTTGGCGACTATAAAAACTACACCTCGCTGAAACTACTCACGCATATTTTTGGCATTCCTTCGCCTAAGGACGATATTGACGGGAGCCAGGTGGCAAGCGTGTACTGGCAGGAAAAAGATTTATTGCGAATTGTCCGTTATTGCGAGAAGGACGTATTGGCTATTGCCCAGTTGCTGCTTCGTTACAAGGGAATGAAACTGATTGATACGGAAAATATTAGTTCTACTACGAATTTTGGCGGCTTAAACTCATAAAAGTTAAGTCCGAATATCGTACAAATGTTTTTCAATAAGGTTAAGATCAAAAAAATCAAAAATTTAAAATAGCTATGGATATTTTACAAATCAAACCAAAGTCGGAATGCAGGTACGATGAGATTTCGTTGGGAGAGGTTATGCTGCGGCTTGACCCCGGCGCAGGACGCATACGCACCGCCCGTAATTTCGATGCATGGGAAGGCGGCGGCGAATACAATGTGGCACGCGGCCTGCGGAAATGTTTCGGGATGAATACAGCTATAGTTACCGCTTTTGCCGACAACGAACTGGGACACCTGGTGGAAGATTTCATCATGCAAGGTGGCGTCGACACACGTTTCATCAAGTGGACGGACTACGACGGCGTAGGCCGCACCGTACGCAACGGGATTAATTTCACCGAGCGCGGGTTCGGCATCCGCGGCGCCAAAGGCGTGTCGGACAGAGGCAACACCGCTGCTTCGCAACTGAAAGAAGGCGACATCGATTGGGAATACATCTTCGGGAAATGCGGTGCGCGCTGGTTTCATACGGGCGGTATCTTTGCCGCACTGTCTGAAACCACCCCCGGCGTGGTGATCGAAGCTACCCGGATTGCTAAGAAATACGGCGTCATTGTGTCTTACGACCTCAACTATCGTCCGTCGTTGTGGAAAGCTATCGGCGGCAAGGCCAAAGCCCGGGAAGTGAACCGGGAAATAGCCAAGTACGTGGATGTAATGATCGGCAACGAGGAAGACTTTACTGCTTGCCTCGGATTCGAAATTGAAGGCGCCGATGAAAAACTCACCAGGCTCGACATCTCGGGTTACCGCAAAATGATTGAAACGGCGGTGAAACAATATCCGAATTTCAAGGTGATCGCCAACACGCTACGTACCGTTAAATCGGCTACCGTCAACTCGTGGGGCGCCATTTGCTATGCAGGAGGCACATTCTACGAAGCCGTACATCGCGAGGATATCGAAATATTCGACCGCGTGGGTGGCGGCGACAGTTTTGCATCCGGACTGGCATACGGTTTCATGACCTGCAATGATCCGCAAAAGGCCGTTGAATTCGGCGCTGCTCACGGAGCCCTCGCCATGACTACCCCCGGCGACACTTCGATGGCGACGCTCGAAGAGGTGGAAAAACTCACCAAAGGCGGAGGAGCACGGGTCGACAGGTAAGTTGCCGGTAGACGCAACAAAAATATGTTCATAAGTTATTCATAACTTCTTGTGGAAAACATATCATATACCGGATAAGCATCGTACTTTAGCCGTGTTTTTTGATAGTTTAATTATAAAAACAAATAACAAATGAAAATTTTATTCAAAACATCTTTAATTGTGTTCATCTTCTCTTTTTCAGCATTGAGTTGTGATAAGGACAAAGACGATAAGGATGATATCGAATTGGAAGCAGAAGTAGAGTTTTCTCTTTCAGTTCTTGGCGACGATGAAAGTAGCGTTGTTGATGAAGCGCGAAAATTCAAGTTTTTTGGGAACTCCGAAACCGGTCTATGGAATGTTGAAGTAACCGGCACTTATAATTTTAGAGGGCTTACTGTAAGCGAATACAGTTCGATTACGTCAAAAGCAATGCTGAAAGATTTTTTTGAAAATGCACCGGAAGAGAACCAGCCGGAAAAAATTACCCGTTCGGTATTAAATCTTCAGCCTGTATATTTTATCTCTCAAGTCGGGAATGATTACTTTTTAATTAAATGGGTAAGTTTATTGCAAGACGGCAGTGGTACAGGTACGGCAATTTTTACAAGTAGAAAGTAATACATCAGGCAAAAAACAGTCTTTTCCCGGGTATTTTATTCTCTTGCTGTTGGTATACTTTTCTCATCATGTAAAGAAGTTTTTCTCACCGTATTGAGAAAAACAGGGGTCTTGTTGAATTATCAGCCTGATATTTTGACGTAAACGATGTAAGTAAATAAAAAAAAGTAGATTCATGGAGCAAAAACAAGTAGATTTGTTGCGCAAGAATAAAAAATCAATCCTGTTCAATAACAGGGAATTGAAAGCTATTGAGTCCTATTGCCTCAAGTACAGGATCAATAACCGGTCGAAATTTATGCGCGAAGCAATCATCACTTCCATACTAAAAAAATTCGACGATGATTATCCTACGTTATTTTAATTATTATCTTCGCGTTTTTTCACAAGACTTCGTGGTGTAAAACATCCCGAAGCAAAGGTATTCATCATTGATATGAAAAAACAAGACTTGCTTTTTATCGTTTGCTGCCTGGCATTTTTCGGGCTGTTCTTCTTGATTGAACCCCTCAAGAACTGGTTTCTCGCCTACAGTGCGTATAAGGATTGGCGTGCCATGCTGATGGCGTTCCTCAAATTTGGTATCCTGGCTACGTTGGGCGAATCCATCGGTTTGCGTATCCAAAAAGGCGTGTATAATTACAAAGGCTTCGGCATTCTCCCGCGTGCTGTTGTTTGGGGGTTCTTAGGCATGGGTATCAGTATGGCAATGACGATATTTTCGACAGGTACGCCTGCATTTTTAGCCAACTTGGGTGTCAATGTCGGCTCATCGGCTTTTGGAACGCGGCTGTTGGTGTCTTTCTGCATCAGTGTAACGATGAACCTGATTTTTGCCCCCATTTTCATGACGCTGCATAAAGTGACCGATACGCATATCGTGAACAATGGAGGCACTTTATGTGGATTATTCACCCCGATTCATTTCAAGGAAATATTTACCCACCTTAACTGGGGTGTACTTTATGGGTTTGTCTTTAAAAAGACCATACCGCTGTTCTGGTTTCCCGCACACACCATCACCTTCATGTTGCCGCCACAATGGCGCGTACTGTTTGCTGCACTCCTGGGAGTAGCTTTGGGCGTGTTACTGTCCATTGGAGCCATCATGGGACAGCAAAAAATAAAATCTTAATGACCTGCACAACCAACAATCCGGCCGAAGAGCCGAAACAGAGCACGAATTTCATTCATGCCATTATTGACGAGGATATCCGTAACGGGAAGAACGGCGGACGCGTAGTGACGCGATTTCCGCCCGAACCGAACGGTTACCTGCACATCGGACATGCCAAATCCATCTGTCTGAACTTCGGTACGGCACGCAAATACAACGGTAAGTGCAACCTTCGTTTCGACGATACCAATCCTGTGAAGGAGGATACCGAATATGTGGATGCCATCAAGGAGGACATCAACTGGCTGGGATTCCAGTGGGACGCCGAGTTCTATGCTTCGGACTATTTCGAACAGTTGTACCGGTGGGCGGTGAAGTTGATCAGGAAAGGAAAAGCATATGTGTGCGACCTCACACAGGAGGAGATCAGCCGCGACCGTGGTACGCCGCAGAAGCCGGCCACGCCAAGCCCGTACCGGAATCGTCCGGTTGAAGAAAACCTCGACCTGTTCGAGCGGATGCATAAGGGCGAATTCCCTGACGGATCGAAAACCCTGCGTGCCAGGATTGATCTCGCTTCACCCAACATGCACATGCGCGACCCCGTGATGTACCGCATCCTGCATGCCGACCATCACCGCACGGGCAGCGCATGGTGTATCTACCCGATGTACGACTACGCCCACGGCGAGAGCGATTCCATCGAGGGTATCACCCACTCCATCTGTACGCTGGAGTTCGAAGTGCATCGTCCGCTCTACGATTGGTTCATTAAAGAACTGGAGATACATGCCCCGCAACAGGTCGAGTTTGCACGCCTGAACATCGACTATACCGTGATGAGCAAACGCAAGTTGCTCGAACTTGTAAAGAACAATTATGTGACAGGATGGGACGATCCGCGTATGCCTACCATCTGTGGGTTGCGTCGCCGTGGCTATACGCCCGAATCCATTCGCAACTTTGCCGAAAAGGTGGGTGTTGCCAAGCGCGACAATGTGATTGAATTATCGTTGCTGGAGTTTTGCATCCGCGAAGATTTGAACAAACGCGCTGCTCGCGTGATGGGCGTACTCAATCCGTTGAAGGTAGTGATCACCAACTTCCCGGAAGACAAGGTAGATATGCTCGAGGCGATCAACAACCCCGAGGACGAAACGATGGGAACGCACCAGGTAGCATTTACGCGCGAAATCTATATCGAACGCGACGATTTCATGGAAAACCCGCCGAAGAAATATTTCCGCCTGGCGCCCGGCGCCGAAGTACGCCTGCGGTATGCCTACATAGTTACCTGCAGCGAGGTAGTGAAGGATGCCAATGGCGAGGTCATGGAACTGCGTTGTATCTGTGATCTTGCGTCGCGCGGCGGACAGTCGCCCGACGGACGCAAGGTGAAAGGCACCATTCACTGGGTATCGGCGCCAAATGCTGTGCCTGCCGAGGTACGCCTCTATGACCGTTTGTTCACCGTACCCGATCCTGATAATGTACCCGAAGGAACGGACTACAAGGACAATCTGAATCCTGATTCGTTAAAAACCGTTACAGCCATGGTGGATCCTTGCCTGAAAGGCTCCAAAGCAGGAACCGGTTACCAGTTCGAACGACTGGGATATTTCTGTGTCGATCCTGATACAACCACCGACAAACTGGTGTTTAACCGCACGGTGACATTAAAAGATTCGTGGGCTAAACAGAATCAATGATATCTATAGTGCGAAAACCGCACCTTGTGGTTTTTCTCGAATATTTAATCCCTACATTTTCATTAAATTAAATAATGAACAGTCTATAGCATCATCCCATCGCAAACCACACAACGCCACTATATGCTATCCCGGCAAGCATCACTGGTTTCATCCAGTCACCCGCCCGACGGTAATCGTCACTGGTAACGGCTTTGTGTATCTTCCAACTGATAAATATGATGGGAACAACCAGCAATAACAGTATGTAGAAAAACGAAAAACATCCGGCCATACAGTGCAGGAAATAACTGTACACAATACCGAGCGCCACCACGGTAGCGATGTTAATCCCGATAATAGTCCGTTTGGTACACCGGTCGCCCAATACAATCGGTAATGACCGGCAACCGTAGACAGCATCGCCTTCAAAATCCTCAGCGTCCTTGATAATTTCACGAGACAGTGTGGTCAGGAAAGCAAATACGGCGACGCCCAGTATCCACAACACGGCAAAGTCAAGGTTAGCGCCTTCGTCCAATAATAATTGCCCGCTTGCCCTGTAAATAGGCGGGATATCCAACAGTACCATCATGGGAACCAGTGCAGAAAATAAGGCAACAATAATGTTTCCTATCAGGAATCGTTGTTTGTAGATGGTGGAATACAGCCAAAGCATACCGGCTACCATAATATATAGCAGCGCCAGTTCGGGAATCCCGGATTTCCATGTAACATAACCACCCAACAGGATGCCCGGGGCGCAAAAAATAATGTGCGTCATCATTGTTCTACGGCGGCTGATTTTTCTACCTACCACTACCTTGTTCGGCCGGTTGATATTATCGGTTTTTACATCGAAATAGTCGTTGATGGCATACCCGGCAGCGGCAGTACACATCGTGGAAAATACCAGGCAAAAAAAATCAAAACCACTCAACCGGAACTCCACACTGTGCGAACGCACCAACGGCAAAATCACCGCGTAACGCATCACATATTGTGTGAAGGCGATCATCAGTAAGTTCGGGAACCGGATCAAAGTAAAGAAAGCTGACATCATCTATTTTTTGCAAAGATACAATTAAAGATGATTGGTTCGCGAATTACCGAATCGGATTATTTCGTATCTTGCAGCGCCAAAAAATATCGGTTTGGCCTGTTATAGAGCGCTGTAAACAGGCGCGACAACTTTAAATCATGAACTTTAAATAAACCTATGTCTGATCTGTTTATACATTGGAGCATCAACCCCGAAGCATTCAGTCTCGGTCCGTTGACTGTCCGCTGGTATGGAATCCTCTACGGCTGCGCATTCATCGCCAGCTATTATACCTTTAAGGAGTTATTAAAATTTGATAAGCTGCCCGATGATTTTGCCGACCGGGCCTTGATATACATGATCCTGGGAACGGTGATCGGCGCCCGCATCGGCGACTGTTTCTTCTACCATCCCGCGTATTATCTGCAACACCCGCTGGAAATATTTGCGACATGGAAAGGAGGCCTGTCGAGCCACGGGGGCGCTATCGGGATATTGACAGCATTGTATCTCTTTGGCCGCAAGATGAAGAAGCCATACATCTGGGTACTTGACCGAGTGGTAATCGTTATCGGCGTGGCAGGATTCTTCATCCGCATGGGTAACCTGATGAATTCCGAGATTTATGGCCATGCCACAACGCTAGCCTGGGGATTTATCTTCGAACGCAACGGCGAAACTGTTCCAAAACACCCTACCCAGATATACGAGGCGTTGTATTATGCCTTGACCTATTTGGTATTACGGTTCGTGTACCGCAGATGCGATAATCGTCCGCGGCCTTTCCTCATTTTCGGGCTGTTCCTGATAATGGTATTCGGATTCCGCTTCTGCATTGAATTTATCAAAAACCCGCAGGAAGATTTCGAACAAAATATGATGTTCAACATGGGACAATGGCTGAGCGCACCGTTCGTCATCCTGGGGATTATTTCGTTAATTATCAGTAGCCGGCAGGAAAAACCCGCTCCGCTGCTTGATAATTTCAGGCAACCGCAGCAAAAAAAGACAACTGCCAAGCCGCAACCACAACCTGCCAGGCAGACTGCAGGCCATCAGTGGCAAGGCGGCAGTATCAAACTCAAAAAAAGGAAAAAATAACAGGACCAAAACCCCGTATGAGGTTTCTCCTGACGGAGATTTGTTGATCTTTTCCGCATTGATTCTATGGATATGAATGTCCTGACGGACAACGTAAATTCCACCGCTGTCAGGGACAACTTTCAATTTTCAACTTTCCATTAAAATAAGGCAAGACCTGCGAAGCCGTAAGAGCAGGAAAAACATAATTCAAAATTCATCATTCAAAATTCAAAATTTATGAGTGTTATCAAATTTATCTGGAAGGTCTGGCTACAGACCCTCAAAAACACCATCAACTGCGTCAGTCAGACCGCATTAAAATTACTGAATATTGAAATGAAATGGAGTCGGGACGGCGTACTGCCTCCGTATTTTGTACTTGTCAGCGGCTTTTTTACGAATATCGATATTCAGCAGTTGAAACTGTAATATTATATGGAATTATGACAAAGAAAATAAACTATTTAATGGTGGGAACGGGCGGAGTCGGAGGAAACATCGCCGGCTTCCTCGCATTGCAAGGGTCGAACAAAATCGCCTCCCGGCAAATGAGCGTACTGCAGGACGTGGAAAACCGGAAGCTGTTGCGCTAAAACTTTACGGCACACAGATTATTGAGATTGACACAGACATAGATTTTTTGTAATTTTGCGCCATGTATTATTACGATGAATATAATCCAGACATACAATTGACCCATTGGGTGGAAACCTACTGGGCTGCAAGCGGCTTTATAAACAGCGAAGATGTTACGAAAATTCTTCCGGACGGTTGCGTTGATATTATTTTCATGTTTGATGAAACAAAAGGAAGTTTTTATACCGGTCTCGTTGGCACAATGACAACATTTTTTGAAATAGATTACCGGTCCGTACAAATGTTTGGTATTCGCTTCAAGCCTGCCGGAATTACGGCTTTTACCCGTGTCCCTGTGGAAGAATTTACCGACCGGAACGTGGAACTGGCGCTGGTTGAAACTCTTTTCAGTAAATCATTCTGCGAAGCATTCTCCGAAAAACAATCAATAGCAGAACGCATAACATATACGGATAGTTACCTCGTCAGCCTTCTCCCCTACCTGTATCGTTCCGACAGGCAAATCATCCGTGCCGTTGACCTGATTTATCTTGCAAAAGGGCAAATCCCTCTCGCCGCTGTCGCCTCCGACATTTGCCTTTGCCAACGGCATTTCGAGCGTAAATTCAAATCGGCGATTGGCATAAACCCCAAACTGTTTGCAAAAATATTCAGGTTCAAACACGCCCTGCGAT
>JAISDP010000272.1 GCA_031264715.1 Bacteroidales bacterium | reverse complement strand
TGCAACGGCAAGGAAACCTACGCCTTTGTATCGCAGATCATGGAGCGGTATGAACATTATAAAAATATCTGTAAAATTCAATAAAAATATCAAACCGGGACGCAACGTTTTTCACTTTTCCCGTCTATCTTATAAAGTGAATCATGGTTTGGTTAAAAGGTTGGGGGGTTTTGTCAACATAAAGTTACAAAACCCCTTTTTTGATGGATATGATGAAGCAACTCATCCGGTTTATAGCCATATTGTCCGTATCGTGCCTCAGGGATACGGTTGGCATTAATTTTGCTATGCAATTTTTGTAGATACAATTCTGGCAAACAGTTTGTAACTATAACCGGATAGTTGTTTAAAAGATAGTAAAGATCATAAGAAGATGTATAATTTGCCTTTCATTTGGATAATTTTTGGCGTATTTACCCTTTTGAGCTGGCTCGTATCCATGCAGTTAAAGAGCAGGTTCGAAAAATATTCGAAAATCCCCGTCAACTACGGCCTCACAGGTAAGGATGTAGCCGAAAAAATGCTTGCCGACAACGGTATCCATGATGTAACGGTGCAATCGGTTGAAGGGGAACTGACGGATCATTACAATCCGGCGCACAAAACCGTCAACCTGAGCCGTGCGGTGTATTACGGTAACAGTGTTGCTGCCGCGGCTATTGCTGCCCACGAGTGCGGTCACGCCGTGCAGCATGCCAGGGCGTATGCGTGGCTCACCATGCGTTCGGCGCTTGTGCCTGTGGTGAGTTTCGCATCCAACTGGATGCAATGGGTCTTGCTGGCCGGCATCATCCTGCTGAACATATTCCCGCAACTCCTGCTGATCGGCATTTTCCTGTTCGCCATGACCACGCTGTTCAGCTTCATCACCCTCCCGGTGGAAATTAACGCCAGCCGGCGGGCATTGGCCTGGCTGAGCAATGCGGGTATTACCGGTTATGCAGCCTACCCGAAAGCACAGTCGGCGCTGAGATGGGCTGCTTATACATACGTTGTTGCAGCGCTTTCGTCATTAGCCACATTGGTCTATTACGTGATGATTTATCTCGGACGCCGGGATTAATGCATGGTGAAGAGTATTGCATGTTTGACCGGACAAAGCGGCATGATATGAAATAGGCGAAAAACAGAAAAATATTTTACAGCGAGGCAAATATAAACTAAAATGTTATATTTGCTTCGTTTTTTGTAGAGATGATTCGTTTTTTTGTTACGCGTGATGCGGTAGATGATATGCATTGTATTGATTCCATATTGCATTTTCAAATTATTTTATCCCTTTTACAAACATTTTGTTGGGAAGTCTCGTATACGTATACATGATTAGGAACAGGAAATGAATTTTTAAGGATTTAATTCTTAGATTTATGGACCATAAGCTTTATAATTTAAAAAAATTGGATGAAATAGCCCAGGGCAACCAGGGATTCATTCAGGAAATGCTGGTTACATTTGTCGAAAATGTAACTGTCGAAATAGGAGGGATTCAATCATTCAAAGCGGCGGAGAATTGGACAGCCATTGCTGAAACAGCCCATAAGCTGGCCTCCAATTTCGCCTACCTTGGCGCCGATGGTTTACATGCCCTGGCAGTTGATATTGAGAAAAGCGTTATTAATGACCACAATTTAACGGGAGTTGCCGATAAAACCGATAAATTGTGTAACGAAGGCATTTTGTTAATCAGTCAACTGAAGAAAAATTTTGATATTGCGGGTACAAATTAAAATATCAAGTATCATTATGTTTGCCAATTACCCCGAATTGTAGTTGCAGAGGTTTATACGGTAACAGTAGAAAGATAAAAGATCTTCTAATGAAAATGTTAGTTTGTGATGATGATTCGATGATTTTACGGGGATTGGAATTTCAATTCAAAAAGGATGGATTTGAAATACTCAAAGCGGTTAACGGACGGGAAGCCCGGGAAATATTAACGGAAAACAGTGATATCGACGTGTTTCTTACCGATATACACATGCCGCTGATGAACGGGCTGGAATTGGTAACTTATGTACGTAAAACCTTGCAGCGGGATATTCCAATTATTGTTGTTTCGCGGGTAAATGTTGAAGATACCATCCTCCATGCTTTTGAGCTTGGAGCCAATGAATATCTGACCAAACCGTTTAACTTGGAAGATCTTTCAAACAGGGTTAAATACTTGTTAAAAAATGATTAATGTAATAAAAAACGTAAGTATTTGTCTTATTTGCTGGCTAACCCTGTTGACAACAGGATTAGCCCAAAACAAACCGGATGCCGACGCCCTGTTTTTGAAGGCTCGTGATGCCGCATTTTCCGAACATTGGAGTGAAGCGAGGAAAATATGCCGCGAGTTATTGTCGTATTACCCAGATTATTACGATGCGTCCATCCTCATGGGGCGGACTTATGCATGGGAACTGAAAACAGACTCGGCTCGCACAGTCATCAGCCCGTTGCTTGATGTGGAACCGGATAATTATGATGTCCTGACCCTGCTTGCTGATAACGAAATATGGGGAGGACAGTACGACAAAGCGTTGGATTTCATTAACCGGGCATTGGAATTTTACCCGTCGGACGAAGATTTCCTCTACAAAAAGGCGAATACCAATTACCTTAAAAAGGATCATACCGAAGCCATCAGGGTGTTACACGAATTGTTGACCGTAAATCCCGATCATGCAAACGGCAACGAATTGCTAAATACCATCCTGCCGCCGCAGATGTTCCTCGACGAAATATATGCCAGGGCAGACGGGGAAGCCCATGCCGGCAACTGGAATTTAGCCCGGCAATACTGCCGGCAGGTGTTGGCCGAAAATCCCGATCATTTCGAAGCATCGTTGTTGATGGCACAGACCTTTGCCTTTGAGAACAAATTCGATTCGGCGCGCATCGTCAGCGCCGGGTTGCACGATGCGAATCCTCGCGATTATGATGTGCTGGACCTGATGGTGAACATCGAGATGTGGAACCGGAAATACAAGGCTGCCGCGACCCGGGTGGAAGAAGCTTTGGCCGCCTATCCCAACGATGAAAATTTCCTTTTCAAGAAAGCCAGGATACAATACCTGGCGAAAGATTATACAGACGCATTGAAGACGCTTGACGAACTTCTCAAAATCAACCCCAACCATGAGGAGGCGCTTGCATTGAAAAACGACATCCTGGAAAACCACCGGTACAGGGATTATGTATTCGTGGAGGATTATTTCGAATTTTTCAAGGAACCATACCTGAGTCGAAAATTGGTTACATCTACGGGTATTTCCAAATGGACCAGGCACGGAACCTACATAGCCAAGGTCAACATGGGAGAGGAACTGCCCTACAAGTCGCTGGCTTTCCAATACGAACTGGAGGCCTATCAGCAACTGTTCCCAACCAATTACCTGTATCTTGACTATGCTTATTC
>JAISDP010000263.1 GCA_031264715.1 Bacteroidales bacterium | reverse complement strand
GGTTAGAATCGAAAAATCTCGGAGGTTTTAAAACCTCCGAGATGATCGAATGATGTCCGTCAATATTTCGGATTTTGCTTCCAGTCCGGATGCAGATCCATTTCTTCCTGTGGAATCGGATAGATCACATTGTGGTCTTCGTACTTGCTTCCGGCCAGCTTGATATTCTCGCCTTCATAAAGCGTGCAAGTCTGGCTGTCGCCCGTACCGGTAAGCGTATATTTAAGCCCGAGGAAGGGGGCATTGAGCACCGTTTTGGCAATACCCCACCGGCGAATATCCCACTGGCGGAACCCGTTTTCCTGGGCGAATTCCACGCGCCACTCATTGCGGATGCGTTGCCGCAGATCGTCCTGGGTGGCGCAGTACGTGGGTTTGGCGGGATCGGTGTTTTGCAGGTCGGGCAGTCCTACGCGGCGGCGTACCCGATTCACGGCTTCGAATGCCGTAGCGTCCAGACCGGTAATTTCATTTTTTGCTTCGGCATAGGTCAGCAGCAGTTCGGCAAAACGAACTACATGCCAGTCCTTATTCATGTTCCAGCCACTGGATTGCGGATCGATGTTCGGGTCGAGGAATTTTTGGTGGTAATAACCGGTAGCGGTGGCATCGTTGTGCTGGGCGATACCCGTGTTGCCGCTCGATTTCAACGGGGCCACCTTGATGGTTACGCCATACATCACTTCTCCGTCGTGCAGCACATTTGCCTCCAGGCGCGGATCCCTGTTGGCGAAGGGATCTTTTTCATTGTAGAGCGGCGATGTGCCGATGGGAGCGCCGTCCGTACATTCGAATGCATCTACCAGACTTTGCGTAGGATTGATGCCGCCCCATCCCAAGGTCGGGAAACATTCCCATCCAATCGTATAATGGGTAATGTTAGGATATTTATACTGGTGCACCAATACAGCTTCATTGCACGCATCCTGACTTTCCCAGAACAGTTCGGCATAACGACCCGTATGATCCCTGTCAAACAGTTCATACTCGCCGGAAGTAATGACGGCATTCGCCGCATCAGCTGCCGTCTCGAACTGATGATAGTACAAAGCGGCCCTCGCCTTGATCGCCTGGACGGCGCCTTTGGTGGCGCGCCCGTATTTATTCGCAGGCAATGCCGATTTTACAGGCAATTTACTGATGGCATCATCGAAATCGTCCATGATCTTCGCATAGATTTCAGCGGCAGGCGTGCGCCGGATGTTCTTTACCTGCGACAAGTCGCGGGGAGTATCGAGATAGGGAACGTCCCCATAGGCCCTGATCAGATTGAAATAGATGAAGGCCCTCAGAAAACGGGCTTCCGCGACCACTACCGCTTTTTCGGCGGGATCATAGCCCGGGATGTCATCTATCTTTGCCAGCAGCAGGTTACATGCCCGGATGGTTCCGTACTCGCCGTCGTTCTTTGATTTGTCGCTTGGGATATTGTTCCAGCTAAAATCGGCAGGGTCATATATCCCCAGGGACACGTTGCCCGCAGCCCATTTGATACCATGTACCGCATTATCCGAATTGATATCCGCATCGATGGCGTGGCCGGGGAGCGCTCTCCGGTACAGGTCGCCGGCATATGTTTCGGCATCAGCCGGGGTTTTCCAGAAACTGCCGTTAGACAGTTCTTCCAGCGGGTACCTGTCTAAAAAATCGCTGCAAGCGTTCAAGCTCAAAGCTGCAACAGCCACCCATACATATATTAATTTCTTCCTTTTCATGCTCTTCGATCATTAAAATGAAACTTTCAATCCTAAAGATACCTTTTTGTTATTGGCATAGAATGCGCCCCGTCCGGTTGCGGGCGCTTCGGGGTCGATACCTTCGAGGTTGCTGAAGGTAAGCAGGTTTTCGCCGGAGAGATATACATAGATTTTCTCCAGACCCAATTTGTTCATCCATGTCTTGGGTAAGGTATACCCCAGCGATACGTTTTTCAAACGCATATACGAGGCGTTTTGCAGCCAGAATGAAGACGTCTGAAAATTGGTTTGGCTCGACCGTGTGATCCGGGGATAGGAGGCGTCGTGATGATCGGGCGTCCACCTGTCCAAATGACGCTTCAAGACTTTTGCGCCATTGAAGAAAGCGTATGCCATTTCGCCTTCGGTATACACATCTACATCAAAGGCCCCCTGAAAGAAGCAATAAAAGTCGATGTTCCGGTACGTCACCCCGGCGCCAAGCCCGGCTGTCCAGGAAGGGAAATCCTGCCCGATGACCGTACGGTCTTTGGCCGCATCTATTTTATTGTCCTCTTTGGGATTGAGATTCACATATTTAATATCGCCCAATTTTTCGGATCCGGTACGCTTGGGATAATTTTTCAGGTCATCCTCCGTATTGAAAAAGCCATTGGCCTTGTAACCATAATACGATCCGATGGGATGACCTTCCAGGAACCAGTATTTATTGTTGTTCGTATCCACTCCTTCTGTTCCGGCCATGTCCGTAATCCTGTTTTTTACGTAGGCCAGGGTGACGTACACATTGTACTTCCAGTCGCGCCCAATGGAGTTTTGGTGCGAAAGGTTCAAATCGAACCCTTTATTTTCCACTTTGCCTGCGTTTTGCGCAAAAGGCACCATGCCCAATACTGCCGTTACGGGGAGGTACAGCAGCATATCCCTGGTTTGCTTTTTGTAAAGGGCCAATTCCATGGATAGCATATGGTTCAGGACGCTTGCCTCAATGCCCAACTCATAGTTGGTTACCGTAGCCCATTTTAAATCGGGGTTGACGTAACGCGCTTCCCGAATGGTGGAAGAAACCGTCTTGGAAAATACATACTGATCGTACGCATAGGTAGCTACCGAAGGATACACGTCTTCTGCTTTTAATTCTTCATTTCCGGTTTGTCCCCAGCCGGCGCGCAGCTTCAGGTTGCTCAACCAGCGGACGCCGCTCAGAAAGTTTTCACGCGAAGCTACCCAGCCTGCCGACACTGCGGGGAAAACCCCCCACCGATTATCTTTTGGGAAGATGGACGACGCATCGCAACGGAGATTCGCTTCCAACAGATACTTGCTGTTGTAATTATATTGCAAACGTCCGAAGAACGAACGGCGCGCCAGTTCCCTGCCTCCGTCGCTATTGTTTTTCGACGAAGCGTCCAGCGTGTTCAGCGATTCGGTCAACTCGTCGTTTCCGCCGCCTTTCCGGCTTGCTTCCGTATATTTATACGTGTACAGGTACTGTTCGAAACCGCCTAATGCGGCAAAGTTATGGTCGCCCCAATTTTCATGGTAATTGGCCAAAACCTGCATCGTATAGTAGTTCCGGTTATAATACCTGTCGTAACCTTCTCTCAATCCGGAGTCGTAGGTCGAATAAGTCAAGTGCTTTTTAAACCCTTCATTATTGCTTGTTTGATTCCGAACTGACAACAGGCCCTTCAGACTTAGCTGAGGCAGGAAATGAATGGTTCCGTAAACCGTCCCGAGTAACTGTTGGGTTGTGGAACGTTGAAATCCTGTGGTACCTACGTGTGCTACGGGGTTCCCGACCGGATAGTTGAAATCCCCGTTTTTGTAAACCGGATCGGTAGGGCTGATGCGATTCGAATACTGTAAAAGGGTACTGAACGAATCCCACCCGTCTTTACTAATACCGCGGAAAGCAGCCAGATTCATCCCGGCTGCAAACCACGGAGCGATTTGGGAATCAAGATTGACCCGGCCGTTGAACCGCTGATAATTGCAATCGCCAACCAATCCGTCCTGATTGAGGTATTGCAGGGACGCATTGTAATTGGTTTTTTCCGAGCCTCCGTTTACCGACAGGTAATGGGAGTGTTCCCAGGAGTGCGATTTGAATGTTTCCTTATACCAGTCGGTATTGGGATAGTTGACCGGGTCGCTTCCGTCGTAGAACTTTTGCACTTCGGCGTCCGTCCACCGGAGGGTAGCTTTGGGATTGTCGTTCAGCGTGGCTTCGTTGTACAACATGGCGTAGTCTCCCGAGCCAAGGAACTTGAGGCGTGTTGTCGGTTGCACCCATGCCACATTTCCCGAATAGGAAACCTTTGTCTTGTCTCCTTTCCTGCCCCGTCGCGTAGTGATCAGGATCACGCCGTTGGCGGCCTGCACCCCATAGATGGCCGATGAAGCGGCATCTTTCAAGACGCTGATGCTGGCGACATCTTCCATCGGAATATCGTTCATGCTTCCGGGTACGCCATCCACAATGATCAGCGGACTGGCCGTATTGATGGTATTTTTCCCGCGGATGGTGATGGAACCGGTTTGCACGCCGGGTTGCCCCGAACGCTGGATCGTGGTAACGCCGGGCATTTGACCTGCCAATGCCGCCGAAATGCTCGAAACCGGCCTTGTCTCTAAAGCTTCGGCCTTCACAACAGCTACCGAACCCGTCAGGTTTGATTTCTTTTGAACGCCATAGCCTACGACTACCACTTCTTCCAGTAACCGGTTGTCTTCAACCAGCGTGATGACGATTTCGCGCTGGTCGCCTACAGGAGATTCCTGTGTGGCATAACCTATAAACGAAAATACCAGTACCGTTTCCCGGTTGGGCGCATGGATGGAATATTTACCTTCGGTATCGCTCACCGTACCGGTCAATGTCCCCTTTACCTGGATGCTCGCTCCCGGTATGGGTTGGCCTTTTTCATCGATAACCATTCCTGTGATTACCGTTCCTTGCACAGCCGCCTCATTCGGTGCGAGCTGTTCTTTTTGCGGGCGGGTATTCGTAGCCCACAGCGATAATGTCCCCATTTGGAGGAGAATAAAAATAATTTTTATCGGTTTTAACAAATTTATGAACCCTATTCTGACTAAATAACATTCATTTAGCATTACTTTGTCTTTTTAATATTAAATTTCAGTTTGGTATTAAATTCTCTCAAGCCGGCGCGTGTTCCTGCACTCGTCGGCTTTTATACAGTTTACCGGAATGTTACATAGGCATTCTATTTTTTGATGATGATTAAATTT
>JAISDP010000257.1 GCA_031264715.1 Bacteroidales bacterium | reverse complement strand
GGGAACGCTTCCCCTTGTTGGGGGAACACTTCCCCTTGTTGGGGGAACACTTCCCCTTGTTGGGGGAACACTTCCCCTTGTTGGGGGAACGTCTCCCCTTGTTGGGGGAACGTCTCCCCTTGTTGGGGGAATGTCTCCCCTTGTTGGGGGAACGTCTCCCCTTGTTGGGGGAACGCTTCCCCTTGTTTGAAATGTTTTATATAATACAATCAACATTTCTTATGCAACTTTTAGACTGCAAGATTATTTTTGTGTCACAAATCCTGTTTTTTCCAAGTCAACCATCTACCCTAACCGGAACAGGGGTGAATTTTGAATTCAGTTAAATCAAAAATGATTCAGTTTCCCGAAGGAGGTATGGCATCCTTGCCTGTACCCCATTGCTTGTTTGGCCTGTCGCCCATTTCGAGTTCCAATGTGCCGCCATTTACGATATCGTCGTGTGTAAACCAAGTTTTGTTCCAGGGCTGGCCGTTCAACTTGGCCGATCGGATGTATTTGTTAGCCCACGATGCATTTTTAGCCACGATAGTAAACGTCTTACCATTGTCAAGTCGGATAGCGATTTTGCTGAACACAGGGCTGCCGATATTATACGCCGGCATACCTGCCGATACAGGGTAGAAACCCATGGCCGAGAACGCATAGTAGGCTGACATGCCGCCGCCATCCTCATCACCGGGAATACCCAGTAAATCATTACGGAACCAGCTTTCCATCACCATGCGGATACGTTTTTGCGCCTTCCAGGGTTCGCCTGCATAGTTGTACAGGTAAGGTATATGGAAACTCGGTTCGTTGCCGGCTACATACTGGCCGATGTTGCCTGTGGCGTCGGGCTGTACGGCATAATACTGCCATTTGGACATGGGGATTTCCGTCGCGAACAAACGATCCAGCCGGTCGGCAAAAGGCCGTGCACCGCCGGAAAGGTCAACCAGATCGCCTATGCGGTGATGTACATCCCAAATATATGTCCAGGCATTGTTCTCGTCGTAATAATCGCGTGAACCGATGCCGCCCGAAAGTGCATAATCAAACGGTTCGATGAATTTTCCGTCCTTGTCTTTCGGGTGGAAAAATCCTGTTTCCCTATTGAACAGGGTTCGATAATTGTACGAGCGTTTCATGAAAAAATCATAATCCTCGGTTTTGTCCAGCGATTTGGCCAACTGCGCTATGCACCAGTCGTCGTACGAAGCGGCTTGTGTAACGGCCACTGCCTGGCGTTTCTCAAACGCGCTGACTTCCGGTACTGTTTCCTTTTCGCCGGGATGGAGCGCCGGAAACCAGCCTTTTTCGTGGTAGAAATCGTCGAGAATCGTTTTGGGGCCCTGCTTCCATGGAATCATCGTTTCAGTAAGCACCGTATTTTTCATACCCTCGAAAGCTTTTTCCACATCAAATTTTAAGCCTTTGCACAAGGCGTCGGCAAAAATCACTGCGGCATGGTTACCGTTCATGCAGTGAGCATCGCCGAATACGCACGGGAAAGTGGGCATCCAGTGTTCAGGCGACTGTTCACACATGCGGATATACGACGCCAGTTTTTCTTCTTCGGCCTTTGGGTTGAGAATGATTTGCAACGGATGCAGCGCATGGTAGGTATCCCACACCCAATCGTCCGTCCAGAACGGCACACCGCCGTCGTCATGTACCTGTCCGTCGAAGGCGTTATAATATTTTCCGTCTTCCGAAATGTTGATCATCCGCTCGTGCGAACGGTACAACGCTGTGTAGAACGTTATTTTTTCATTTTCGGCGCCGCCTTCCAGTTCGATCTTGCCCAGTACCTTGTTCCACTCATTACGGGCATTTTTGGCAACACGATCTACATTAAAATCCGTAATTTCCTTTTCCAGGTTCCTTTTGGCCTGTTCTACACTGATGTACGAAATGCCGTAGCGGGCTTTCACGGTTTTCACGTCCGGGGCAAACCGGGCGTAAGCGGCCACACGTCTGCCGGCATCCTTATTACCGGTTTGTGTTGGCGCCTGGTCGAACTCCAGGTAAAAATAATGTTTTGCACCACGGTAATTCTCAAATCCGCTCATCGTCTTTCCTTCGGTTTGTATATCGCCGCCGGCCACCGTGCGAAGCATGATGCTGCGCGGTCCGTTTTCCTCAAAACTGAAGGAATAAACAGCAGCTTTGGCAGCAGGAGCAAAATCAACACTGATGTCATAATCATCCAGGAAAACAGAATAACGGTAAGGCGTAGAAACCTCATGGTCGTAACGGTAGTCGATGTTCGCGTTCAGTTTTTCCACATCGCCGCAAAACGGCATCAACAACAATACGTCGCCCTGCCTGTGCGAAGGTACGTTCAACGGGAGACCCTGCATACGGTCGGTAACAAACTCACGGTGTGCAGGGATCATGCGCAGCATGCTGTTGGGCAAATGCGTAGTGGGAAACGTGGGCACCAGCAGTATGCTGATATTCCCGATGCGGTTGTTTACGTAATCGACAGGTTCCTTGGCCGGTGCAACAGTTGAAGCGGGATTACAGCCCAACAATGTACATACAAAAGCGGCAAGTAAGACAGGATATTTCATGATGATTAAAATTTTTGCCGCAATTTAGGGATTTTCAAAATCAATCCACAAACAATTCCGTGAAAAATTTTTTACAGTAGAGACGCGATGCAACAGCGGTGAATACAATCCTCAACGAGCCGGGAATACAAAGTACATCGTGCACACACAAAATATCAAATTGAAAGCAGGCAATCATCAAAGATTACCGGTTCACGCAGGGGCAAACGTAGGTCGTGATCATTTTTGCTTTCGCCTGGTCGTTCATGTCCCTGGTTTCTTCCTTATACTGGTTGAAATGCGGGGTCTGCATGTGGGCAAGATGTCCCGGCTTGTTTTTCCAGCGTTCGAACAGGTGAAATTCGGTGCTGTCGGTGTACGACTGGTAAAGTTCGTAAGCAAGGCATGGTTCTTCCTGCAACGAGCCTGCCTGACATTTCTCAAAAGCCACCTTATAGGCTGATACCTGTTCCGGCTTGATTTTGAGGGGGATGTTCATGATGATTTCCAACGAGTCCTTCTTCGCAGCACAGCCGCATGTTTGCCCGTCAGCCGACCGGGCCGGCGAATTGCAGCAACCGGCTCCGATCCCCGCCAGCAATGCGACACCGCACCCTATCGTCAGTATTCTTTTTACTTTTTTCATGGTTGAATTTTTTAATAAAAAATAAGGACAAAGATAGAAAAATGAATAAGAAAATCATGCGAGGCAGATACAAAACTCCCATTTGTGGGGTATTGGATTGAAGCCCGGAAACATATTTTTGTGTCCAAAATTGAACTGCCGTACTCTTTAGAGTAATCTTTAATCTTTTAATTTGTTTATGATCATGAAAAAGGTTTTTACAGTCCTTGCAGTAGCAGTTATTGTTACTTTAGCAGGCAACGATCAAGTCCTTGCCCAAAATAAGGGTAAAAGCAACGGAACGCTGGAAATAATTGATGTCTTTGCCCCCAACTTTATTATATTCAAGCCAGCGGAAGGAAAAGAAATCAAGAATCTGTACATCACCTTCCAGGATAGCCTGCAATTTATGGCGGCAAACCGGATAAAAGCTACAAACAGCCATAATATAACAAACAGTATCGGCCTTCCTCAGACGGTTTACACGGATCAGTCCGTGATACGCGCAATGGATTTCAAAATTCCAAGTGTTCCGGACAACAGTCATTTATACTCAAGTTTCACAGCAAAGAAACTCACATTCTCCGTAGATGGAGAAAAGATGCGTTATGACCTCGGGAAATCTGCTTGGGAAACAGACGAATCCGAACCCCAAACGGCAGAAACACAGGCAGGCGACGTCGCATTGAACGCTACCGGATTCAATCAAAATGGAAATGTTCATAAAAGTAACGGGACATTAAACATACTTACCGTGTATGCCCCCGACTTTATTATATTCAAGCCGGCGGAAGGGAATAAAATCAAAAGAGTCGCTGTATCCTTTGTTTCCGGGAAAAGAAGCTATCGGGGAGCAAGAATCAGCGCTACGGCGATATCGCTGGATAAAAACTTTGAGATTGTCTATAGCGATAAGTCCGAAATCAGCATCTCGGGTTTTGATGCTCCCGATGATTTCGAGGCACAGGAAATCCGGTTTGTGGTCGATGGCAAGGCCATGTATTACGACCTCGCCCAATCCGCATGGGAATCGGATCCGAAAAAAAGCAGGAAATAATGCTTTAGCCCGCCGCAGGCAATAACCACGGGGCTTATTAATGTAATTTTTCCCCGATCAAATGTATAAATTCCTCGCGTGTGCGGTGGTCTTTCAGGAAGATTCCCGTAAATGCCGAGGTGGTGGTAATGGAGTTCTGCTTCTGCACACCGCGCATCATCATACAAAGATGCTGAGCTTCGATAACCACGGCTACACCCATGGGAGTCAGCGCGTTCTGTATACAGTCGCGTATTTCTACGGTAAGCCTTTCCTGCACTTGTAAACGCCGTGCAAAACAGTCAACCACGCGGGCAATCTTGCTCAACCCGGTTATTTTTCCATCGGGAATGTAAGCCACGTGCGCCTTCCCGAAAAACGGAAGAAGATGATGCTCGCACATCGAATACACTTCGATATCTTTCACCAATACCATTTGACGGTAGTCCTCGTGAAACAGCGCCGAACAAAGAAGTTCTCCGGGATCAAGAGAATACCCTTCCGTGAGGAATTTCAATGATTTTGCTACCCGCAACGGCGTTTTTTCCAAGCCTTCGCGTTTTGCATTGGGCACAATTTGTTGCAGGACTTCCGTATACAGGTCGGTGAGCTTTCCTATTTTATCCATGACTTACTAAGATTGATTCATGCGCTTCATGTTCACAAAGGAAATAAAAAAATGCCAGATCGACAAAGTACACCAACAAACCTTCGTTTGAACAAAAGGTAAAATGTTCTTATGCTCATTAATTCTTATCTGCCGGGTATGCTACCCCTAACTGCTTCCTGATCTCATCCATGATTTCCATCGTAATCAGCGAATTTTCCCAGCTGTTGACGGCCGATTCCTGTTTGCCCGACTGCACCATATCTATAAATTCCTTTATTTCGTAATAATACTCATTACGGTCGGCAGGGCGAGAGAGGGATTCCTTCCGTCCGTTGCGGAGATGGAGGTTCACTTCGCTGATTATATTGATGCGGTCGAGAACGATATTGCCGTCTTCCCCTTGTATCTCGGTAGGAAGTGAAGAATTTGCGATTTTGGAATAAAGTACCGCGGCATCCATCGCAGGATACGAAAATACGACGCTACCCTCGCCATCGACGCCTGATGAAAGCTTCAACCCTGCGGCTTTGATGGTTTGCGGACGTCCGAACAATACCACCATCGGGTAGACGGTATATATGCCGATGTCAGGCAGCGCGCCATTGGAAAGCTCCGGTCGAAAAGCATTGAGTACGACGCCTTCGCGAAATTTGTCGTATCGTGACGAATATTGACAGTAGCAGGAAAAATACCGGCGGATAGCGCCGATTTTTCCTAATGCGTCGCGCGCAGCCAGGAAATTGGGGGTGAGCGTCGGTTTCATGGCTTCCATCAGTGCAACTTTGTTTTTACGGGCGGCAGCGATCATTTCGCGGGCTTCGCGGGCATTGGATGCAAAGGCTTTTTCGCAAAGCACATGTTTGCCATGCTCCATGCAACAGATGCTCTGCTCGGCATGTAATGCATTGGGCGAGGCCACATACACGGCATCGATCAACGGACCGGCGACCATTGCTTCCAGCGAGGTAAACGTGTGGGGAATGTTGTGCCTGGCGGCAAAAGCATCGGCAGTTTCCTGCGTGCGCGAATACACGGCGGCGAGTTCAAACCGTTCATCCTGCCGTCCGCCGGCAATCACCCAATCGGAAATAAAGTTGGTGCCGATCACACCAAAACGTAAACGATTCATTCTTCAAGCTTCAAGTTTGAAATATGAAAATTATCCCGCAAATGTAATTTTTTATTATCGGAATAGCAAGAAGAAGCCCGCTCCGGCCTCCTGTGTGACGGGAGAGCGTTTCGCGCCTGAGTTGCAGACTGTCCAGGTCGAATTTCGGAGGCGGATACGCAAATGAAAAAACCTCCCACAACACATAAAACAACATAAAACAAATATTTTTTGATTTTGTTCAAAAACTATTTATATTTGCCTCCGGTTTTTATTTCAAAAATATCTTTAATCATGTCGAAATCTCTCGAAAATTTGTTACAGGCAATGTCCGGTGTAACGTTCGGTAAATCACCGAATGGCACGATCTTTGCAGAGAGAGAGAGAGAGAGAGAGAGAGAGAGAGAGAGAGAGAGAGAGAGAGAGAGAGAGAGAGAGAGAGAGAGAGAGAGAGACTAGCAGCCGACCATTATACATATATAATATATCGCGCGCGCGTGCGCACGTATTTTACAGCAAATATTTCAGTCGTTTATTCCTGAACTTTTATGTCGTTCTTTTCGCAAAAGACGCCATAAAGGTATTTTCCTGTTTATACAATTCTGTTCAGACAAGAGTTGCCGGCATGGTATTTCCTGTCTGCTTGTTTCGTGCCGTTCTGGGAGAATTGGATCCGGATGATATCCGGACCGATCCTCCCTTTTTGTGACTGTATTCCGTTCCATGACAACGAATGAGACCATAAACCATTTTACTTCCGGTGCGGACGTTCGCGCCAAAAGTCGGGAACGGTTCGGCGGTTTTACCCTGACAGGGTATTTCGCACACATAGTTTTTTAAAAAAGTAAAACGCAACAGTAGAAAAAATGAAACATAAGAAAAGTAGAAAAAATCGCACATTCGGGAGAATCTTTCCCCTGCTGTGTCTCTGTATTTGTTGGCTTTCTTCGCCCGTGCTGCTTGCCCAGTCGCCGGCAACGGCAACGGGAAAGGTGCTCGACCAGAACGGAGAATCCCTGCCCGGCGCAACCGTGCAAATTGCAGGCAGTACGCGGGGCGTTACGACCGATGAAGAAGGATCGTTCACGATGACCAACGTGAAGATCGGAACAACGCTCGTCGTCAGTTTTATCGGGATGGAACCCAAAGAGATCATATTCCAGGGCGAACGCGACCTGATCGTCGTATTGAAGGAAAAAAGCAACGAACTGGACGAAGTGACCATCGTGGCTTTCGGCACCCAGAAAAAAAGCAGCGTGATCGCTTCCATCACTACGGCGAAAGCTGCCGACCTGAAAGTGCCGAGCAGCAACCTCACCACTGCCTTTGCCGGACGGCTTTCGGGCGTCATCTCCTACCAGCGGAGCGGCGAACCGGGCGCGGACAATGCCGATTTCTTTATTCGCGGGGTAACCACCTTCGGCTACAAGAAAGACCCGCTGATACTGATCGACGGCATAGAAAGCACCTCGGAAGACCTCTCGCGCGTGCAAACAGACGATCTGGAAAGCTTCTCAATCATGAAGGACGCCACCGCCACCGCCATGTACGGCAGCCGGGCAGCCAACGGGGTGATTCTCATCAAAACGAAGGAAGGACGGGAAGGCGCTGCAAAAATTACTTTACGGTTCGAAAACTCCATGTCGATGCCCACGCGCAATGTGGAACTGGCCGACCCCATTACCTACATGCAACTGCACAACGAGGCGGTACTCACGCGCGACCCGCTCGGCAGACTGCCCTATTCGCTCGAAAAAATCGACAATACCATTGCCGGTACCGACCCCTATATGTATCCCGTAACCGACTGGCGGAAAGAAGTGCTGAAAGACTATGCCATGAACCAGCGGGTGAACCTGAATGTGAGCGGGGGAGGAAAAATAGCCAATTATTACATTGCCGGTTCGTTCAACCAAAACAACGGGCTGCTGAAAGTGGACAAGCGCAACAATTTCAACAGCAACATCGACCTGAAAACCTACAGCCTGCGACTGAACGTCAACGTGAACCTGACCAAAACGACCCTGATCAGCGCGAGAATCAGCGGTACCTTCGACGACTACACCGGCCCCATGCAGAGCGGAACGCAAGTGTATCGCGACGTGATGCGCTCCAACCCCGTCCTGTTCCCTCCATATTACCGGCCGGACGAGGAACACCGGTGGGTACAGCACATCATGTTCGGCAACTATGAAGACCAGACTACAGGCTCCAGCAACCTGTGGTACATGAATCCCTACGCGGAAATGGTGAAAGGCTACAGGGACTACTCCCGCTCGGTGATGAACGCCCAGTTTGAGGTCAAGCAAGACCTCTCCCCGATCGTCGAGGGACTTTCCATCCGCATGATGGCCAATACGTCCAGAAATGCCTATTTCTCGGTACAGCGCGCCTACGTCCCGTTCTGGTATCAGGCCACCGGCTACAACAGCGCAGACGGCACCTACAACATCATGTGCCTGAACGAAGAAGGCACAGGCCATGGGGAGGAATACCTCTCGTATGTACCGGGCGCACGGACGATCAGCTCCAATTTCTATTCCGAAAGCTCGCTCGACTACCGCTCGACTTTTGCCGACAGGCACGATGTGGGCATGGCGGCGGTTTTCATGGTGCAGAGCAAACTGACGGGCGAAACAGCTAACCTTCAGCAGTCGCTGCCCTACCGCAACGTAGGCATTGCCGGACGGGCTACCTACGCCTACGACGAACGGTACTTCACGGAACTGAGCTTCGGATACAACGCTTCCGAACGTTTCCACGAAACGAACCGGTGGGGATTTTTCCCCTCCGTGGGCGTGGCATGGACGGTTTCCAACGAACGCTTCTGGGACGGCCTCAAGAAAACCGTCAATGCCTTGAAGCTGAGATTTACCTACGGACTGAGCGGAAACGACGCTCTCGGCGACGCCGATTCGCGTTTCCTGTACCTCTCCGAAGTAAACATGGAATCCACCGCCAGAGCAGCCACCTTCGGCAGGAACACCGGAGCTGCCGGAAGCGCCGGTTATACCCGCAACGGCGTGGCCATATCCCAGTATTCCGACCCGGACATTACCTGGGAAATCGCCCGGAAAACCAATATCGGACTGGAACTGGGGCTTTACGAAAAACTGACGCTGCAAGCAGACATATATCAGGAAAAACGGAGTAACATCCTGCAAAGACGCGCCTCTACTCCCGCCGAAATGGGGCTTTCCGCCCAGCCGCGCGCCAACATAGGCAAGGCGGAGGGAAAGGGCGTCGATCTGTCGCTGGACTACAACCATATTTTCAACAGCCATTTCTGGCTGCAGGGACGGGCTAACTTCACCTATGCCGCCAGCAAGTTTATCATCTACGAGGAATACGACTATGAAGGCGCATGGTGGAAATCGCACAGGGGCTATTCCATCAACCAGCAGTGGGGATACCTTGCCGAACGCCTGTTTGTGGACGATGCGGAAGCGGCCAAATCGCCCCGGCAAACTTTTTCCGACTACGGGGGAGGAGATATCAAATACCACGATGTGTCGCACGACGGACAAATCACCACGCTCGACCAGGTGCCGATAGGCTATCCTACCGTACCCGAAATAGTGTATGGCTTCGGTTTCTCGGCAGGCTACAAACAGTTCGACTTTTCCGTCTTCTTTCAGGGGCTGGCGCGCGAATCCTTCTGGATCAACCGCGAGTCGACGGCGCCTTTTATCTCGTTCTTTTACGATAACGAATCTTTCAACGGGATTCCGCAAAACCAGCTGTTGAAAGCCTATGCCGACAGCCACTGGTCGGAAGACAATCAAGACCTCTATGCCACATGGCCCCGGCTTAGTGTTTCCAACATCGGCAACGGCAACAATTTCCAGGCCAACACATGGTTTATGCGCAACGGCGCTTTCCTGCGACTGAAACAGGTAGAAATAGGCTATTCGCTGCCCGAAGCCCTCGCCGGAAAACTCTATATGAAAAGTTTCAGAATCTACCTGAACGCCAACAATCCGTTCCTCTGGAGCAAATTTAACCTCTGGGACGTCGAAATGGGCGGCAACGGGCTGGGCTATCCGATACAGAAGGTATTCAATGCCGGACTGTTATTAACGTTTTAAATAATGTACGAACCATAATATGAAGATGAAAAAGAGAATATTTTCAATAACGACACTGTTGTCCGTCCTCCTGCTGTTCGGTAGTTGCGACAAATTTCTGGACGTTACGCCGGACAATCTGGCGACCATCGATTATGCCTTCCGCCTGCGAACTGCGGCGGAAAGTTTCCTGTTCACCTGTTACTCCTACATGCCGAGCCATGCCGCCACAGGCGGAAATCCCGCCATGTTCGGGGCAGATGAATTCTGGCTGCCTCCTACCAGCGCCAACAACTCCTTTGCCCTGGGCAGAGGTAACCAGCGCGTGGTAGGTCCCTACATGAACGCATGGCAGGGGCTGAACGGATGCAAAGACCTCTACCAGGGCATCCGCGACTGCAACGTGTTCCTCGAAAACATCAATACCGTACCCGACATGAACGACGCGGAAAAAAAGCGGTGGAGCGCCGAAGTCCTCTTCCTGAAAGCCTATTACCACTACTATCTGGTAAGGATGTACGGGCCTGTGGTGCTGATCAGGGAAAACCTCCCGGTAAATGCCGGTCCCGACGAAGTGAAAATGCCGCGTTCGCCGGTGGACGAATGTTTCGCCTACATCCTCTCGCTGCTGGACGATGCGTTTCCCGGTCTGCCCGAGAAGGTATCCAATGAATTGCAGGAACTCGGACGCATTACCCAGCCGATATGTCTTTCGCTGAAGGCAAAAGTACTGGTTACCGCCGCCAGCGACCTGTTCAACGGGAATCAGGACTACAGGGGCTTTGCCAACAAGGACGGAACGCTCCTGTTCGACACGGAAATCGGCGAAGCAGGAAAACCGGCGAAATGGCAAAAGGCGGCTCAAGCCTGCAAGGCGGCCATCGACTCCTGCCACAGATTGGGACATGAACTGTATTATTACAGGCCGGCTTTCTCTACCGTCAAACTGACCGATTCCACCCTAACGCAGATGAGCATACGGAATTCCGTTTGCGAAAGATGGAATTCCGAAATCATCTGGGCGAACACCAACAGCCTGACCAGCGGCCTGCAGGGAGCCGCCACTCCACGCGGATTGAACCCCGCCAATACCGCCAATTCGGGAATGAGCGGCAGCATGGCGCCCCCGCTGAAAATCATCGAAATGTTTTACAGCGAAAACGGCGTACCCATCAAAGAAGACAATGCATGGGACTACAATAGCCGCTTCAATATCATGGAAGCCAAGGCGGAAGACGCCGTGTACCTGAAACAGGGCTACCTCACGGCAAAGATGAATTTTCGCAGGGAGCCCCGCTATTATGCCGACCTCGGATTCGACGGCAGCGTCTGGTATGGAATGGGACATGAAGACGACAGAGCCGCCGACCTGTTCTATGTCGCCTGCAAGAGAGGACAGCCGGCAGCCGCCGTGAACATGACGGGATATTCCACCACCGGCTACTGGCCTAAAAAACTCGTCCATTTCAAAAACGTCGTTGCGAACTCGGGCAATACCTATACAGTCGATAATTATCCGTGGCCTGTCATCCGGCTGGCCGACCTCTACCTGCTGTATGCCGAAGCCCTAAACGAGGCGGAAAATTCAGCCGCCAACAGGGACGAAGCGATCAGCTATCTGGACAAAATAAGGGATCGGGCAGGCCTGCTGCCGGTGCGTACGGCATGGCTCAACCATTCCAACCGGCCTGCCAAACCCGAAAGCCAAAGCGGACTGCGCGAAATCGTCCGGCAGGAACGCACCATCGAACTGATGTTCGAGTTCCAGCGGTTCTGGGACCTCAGACGGTGGAAAACAGCCACCGACGACCTGAACCGGCCCGTTACCGGCTGGGATCTCGATCAGGAATCAGCCGAAGGATACTACCGCGAACGCCTCGTTTACGAACAGAAGTTTACCTCGCGCGATTACCTGTGGCCCCTGAACGAAGAAACCATACTCGCCAATAAAAACCTGGTTCAAAATCCGGGATGGGAAAGCAATTAATTAATAATGAAAAATTAAAAATTAATAATGATAGAGACGCGATGAACCGCGTCTGAATAATTAACAGTAGATATGAAAAGGATATATGTATTTTATGTAAAAGCCTGCTGTGTGGCGGCGCTTTTGCTCATTGCACACTCCTGCTCCGAACCGGAACAGGGTATTCCCGTCAACGACGGCCCGGCGCCGTTGAAAGTGACGGATGTTAAAGTAAATCCGATGCCGGGCGGCGCCGTGCTGACTTATCAATTGCCGCCGGACGGCAATATCCTCTATGTAATGGCGGAATACACGCTTGCCGACGGCGTCCCGCGCAACAAAAAAGCGTCGTATTTCAACCAGTCCATCACGCTGGAAGGTTTTCCGGATACGGTGGCTTACAGGATCGATCTGTATTCCGTTGCCCGCAACGGCGTCAAATCGGATCCCATATCCAAAACCATTGTCCCGCTGGAACCGCCTTACCGGATAGCCTATCGCTCGCTGCAAATGGAACCGACTTTCGGAGGAGTAAAAGTATCCTTCGAAAACGAGTCCGGCGCCAGCATGAAATTTGTAGTGCTGGCCGCCGATTCCACAGGAAAACTCTATGAAGCGGATATTTACAACACCAAGCTGGTCAAGGGCTCTTTTCCCGTCATCAACGACAAGAAATTCGGCCCTCGGCAAAGACTCTTCGGCGTTTATACCATTGACCGGTGGAACAACCGTTCGGATACCCTTCTTGCGGAGCTCACCCCGTGGTACCGGATGATACTGGACAAAACGCGCTTCGTCAATGCCAAATTGCCTTCAGACGTATGGGAAAACCACCTGACCGCCTCGTATGTGATCGAAACTGTATGGGACGGCAAATGGGGGGAAGGAGGCCTCGGTTTCCATACCAAGCCCAACACCGGCATCCCGCAGTGGTTCACCATCGACCTGAAAGTAAAAGCGCAACTGAGCCAGATGAAGTTCCACCACAGGCACCGTACCGGCACCGACGGACAATACAACGCGGGCGACGTGCAAATCTTTGAAATATACGGAAGCAACACCCCCGTTGACGAATGGACCAGCGACTGGGTGCTGCTGGGGCATTTCGAATCGATCAAACCGTCGGGGCAAGCCAGCGGCTTCACCGAAGACGACCTCCAATATGCCAGCATGGACGGGGAAGACTTCAACTTTACCAACAATTACGATGCCTTCAGGTATTTGAGATTCAAAACGCTCAAAACATGGGGCGGAGTCACTTATATTTACATTGCCGAACTCACCTTCTGGGGCAACGTGATAGAAACCTATTATTAATTCATCCATTCAAATCTTTAAAAAATGACCTACGCAGTAAGATATTCAATCGTTTTTATGACCGCCGCCGTTCTGTTCGCATGTACGGAAATGGATCATACTTACAGGGAATTTTGGGAAGACGGGGAACTGGACTATCCTGTCCCTGTCGATTCCGTCAAAGTTTTTCCGGGAAAAAAACGCATCGGTTTCGAATGGATCGTTACGGCAGGTTCCGGCGTCGTACTGACGAAAATGTACTGGAACAATAAAAGCGATTCCGCGATATTTCCGGCCAGTATTACCGGACAGACCGATACCGTCAGGTTTCAACTCGACAACATGAGGGAAGGTACATATGCTTTCACCGTATATACCTTCAACGGGAATGGCAGGCGATCGGTTTCGCGCGAAATAACAGGCAAAGTTTACGGAGATACTTATGAAAGCATGTTGCTGATAAGGCTGATAAAGGATGCGTATTATGAAAACGGCGAGATGATTGTCTTATGGAGAGACCCTGCCGACGCCACGTCTTTCGGATCGGAACTTACCTATCAGTCCGTAGACGGTGAAATGCATACGGTGCTGGCCCCTCCCCAAATCGATACGCTCAAATTCGCAGACTACGATACGGGATCGGGCGCCTTTGAATACCGGACGGCTTATCTCCCCGCGCCTGCTTCGCTGGACACTTTCTACACCCCTTTACGGACGGTAAAGGTAAAAGGCCCCATCAGGGAACTGGCCAAAACAGGCTGGACGGTGACCGCATCCAGCTGGGATACCCGCTATCCGTCAACAAATCTCGCTCCACGCACGCCGGAAATGGTGATCGACGGATCATTCACCACCCGATGGGTAAATGAAATATCCCCCACACAGACGGTGTATCCTCACTGGATTGCAGTGGACATGCAAAGTCCGGCGGAGGTTTACGGCGTTGTAGTGCACGGCGGCAATAACAACGAAACGCCGAGCATGATCGTAGTATGGGTGAGCGAGGACGGCCTGGAATGGACTTCAAAGGGAACCTATTCGGTGCTGAAAAACCAGAACCAGTACTTTGAAATTGACGAGCCGCAGACAGTGCAGCACGTTAAAATCGAATGTATAGTGGCTTCCAACGGCGCTACCAACCCCAATACCAATATATACGAACTTGGCGTTTACACGAGATAAGCATAAGCGTCCGACCTGGCAGGGCGTTGCCGGCAACGCCCTGCCCATGATAAGTGGAATATAGCGCCGTTGAGCGGTCATTTACCTTACGGTGAGATCGCTTCGCTAAGTTGTAATGCCGCTCGGAACACGAGGCAATTTGCAATTGCTTATGTGATTTATCTTGTGTGTGAATTTTTTTATCCCTTAACGCTTCAATTTCCTGTAAAGAGCAAAACGTGTAATACCCAGCAGTTCGGCGGCTTTATTCACATTTCCCCCGGTGCGGTGCAATGCTCTCTCTATGGCTTGTGCTTCGAGTGTTTCAAGGTTCAGCGATTCGGACGTTTTCCAGTTGCGGTTTTGTGCCGGTTGCAGGATAAAATCGGCGCTTCTCAACACATTGCCATCCGAAAGTATCAACGCCCGTTCCACGGCATGTTGCAATTCGCGTACATTGCCAGGCCAATGGTATGCCAGCAATTTGTTCTGTGCTTCTTTGGCAATGCCCTGTACGTTCTTTTTGTATTTCATGGCGAAACGATGCACGAAATGGTCGGCCAGCAGGATGGTGTCGTTACCGCGTTCGCGCAACGGTGGGATGTGCAGTTCGATGGTGTTGATGCGGTACAGCAGGTCCTGGCGGAACCGGCCATCCTCCACATCCCGGTATACATCGGAATTGGTGGCGCAAATGAACCTCACATCTACCGGGATATGATGATTGGACCCCAGCCGCATTATTTGTCTTTTCTCGATGGCTGTGAGCAGTTTGGCCTGCATGGGTAACGAGAGATTGGCTATTTCATCCAGGAACAATGTTCCGCCCGAAGCGGCTTCCATGCGTCCCGGTTTCTCTTTCCGGGCATCGGTGAAAGCGCCCTTTTCATAACCGAACAGTTCGCTTTCGAATAACGACTCGGGAATGCTTCCAAGGTCAATCGATACAAATACTTCGCCTGCGCGCGGTGAATGTTGGTAGATGGCGCGTGCCACAATATCTTTCCCTGTCCCGTTTTCGCCGAGGATCAAAATGTTGGCATCCGTACCCGCTAATTTAGCGATCATGGAGAATACATGCTGCATGGCCTCCGACTCGCCGATAATTTCGCCGGCAGGCTCGTCGTACAAAGCTGTCATTTGTTTTTTAAGGATGCTCACCTCGTTGCGCGAAGCACGTAATTGCAAGGCCGACGATATGGTGGTAAGCAATTTCTCCTTTTCCCATGGCTTGGAAATGAAGTCGGTAGCGCCGGCTTTTACGGCCTGTACTGCTTTTCCGGTATCGGCATATGCAGTCATGAGGATCACCACTGCTTGCGGATCGATCTCAAGGATTTTTTGCAGCCACGCAAAACCTTCCTGTCCGCTGATTGCGTCGCGGCGGAAGTTCATGTCCAGCAGGATCACATCGGGCCGGTATTGCTCTATGAAACGGGCAATTTTAGCAGGGTCGGCGCTCACGCGAATGTTTTCCACATGTGGTTTGAGCAACAGGTTAAGTGCAAACAGCACATCCTCGTTGTCGTCAATGATCAGGATTTTACCTTTCCCGGATGTATTCATTTATTCAAAATTAAAATTGCCGCGTTCGTTTTTCCTGAGCGCTTTCCTGCGTTTTTCCTCCAATCGTTTTTCCACGGAGGCTTTCGATGGCTTGGTGCGTTTGCGGGGGGCAGGTACAGCAAGCGCCTTTTCGAGCATAGCGAGCGCCCGTTCGATGACTGATTTTTTGTTTTGCAATTGAGAACGTTGCTCATCGCAGGCCAGTTGCAGGTAGCCATCGATGGTAATAACGGATGCCAGGCGTAAAAGCGCCCGTGCTTTTTCATCGTCGGTGAAAAGCGCCGATGCAGCCACATCGAACCACAGGCCAACTTTGGTTTCGGTCTTGTTCACGTTCTGCCCGCCTTTCCCGCTGCTTCTTGACGTTCGGAAAGTACACTCATTTTCAAAGGCTATGGGATCAATCATGCTGTTTCAATGTGTTTCCGAATCCTTCGAATACACCCAGTCCGAATAAAGCAAAATCATATTTCACAGGATCATCCGGATCGAACTGTCGCAAACTCGCGGTTAGTTCCTCTACGGCTTTCCAGTCGTTTGCCTTGCGAGTAAGCAAGCCCAGGCGACGGCCTACGTTACCGGTATGAACATCCAGCGGCAACATGAGCGCCGACTCGGGAATATCTTTCCACAGGCCAAAGTCAACCCCATCGTCACCACGTACCATCCAACGCAGAAACATGTTCAGACGCTTGGCCGATGCACCACGCTCTACATCCGGGATATGCTTTGCAGAACGCTGCAGATGGGGTGTTTCCATAAACACGCGCCTGAAATGCGCCAGCGCCCCGAATATGGAACCGGTTGCACGGTAACCGGCGGCAAACACGTCGTGAAGACCTCCACGATCTGTATAGATATGATGCAACGATGAAATAAAAAACAGGCAGTCGTCAGGTTGGAAAGTACGATGGACAAACGTTTCCAAACGTTTCAGGCCTGCAGGAGTCGCTTGTTTTACAAAGTCGTAAGGCGCGTGATCCATCAGGGTCAGCAGGTGTTTCGCACTGGCAATAATGCTTTTTCGCTGCCCCCAGGCAATGCTCGCCGCCAGGAATCCGGCAATTTCAATGTCTTCCTTTCGGGTAAAAAGATGCGGAACCTGCACCGGATCGGTTGCTATAAAAGCAGGCGAACAATAACGCGCATACTTTTCTTCGAGAAAGGAATGGAGATATAACAATTAAGAATGAAGAATTAAGAATGAAGAGTGAGATTATTCAATTATGCAAAACTGCTAATATTGCATGAATGATTTTGCCACAAATTCCATTACTAACGGCAATTCCATGCGCCAGTACGTCCAGGTGTGGCCACCGTCTTTCACGCGGTATTCGTGGGGTATCTCGTTCTTGCGGAAAACAGTATGCATCATGCTGTTCCCTTCATGCAGGAAATCATCGTCGCCACAACTGATATACCAGCGGATGGACTTGATTTTCTTCATATCATCCGCCGAAGCCTTCTGAATGATGCCTTCGATGCTGTGGCGGTTGTAATAATCCTCAATCTGCTTGTCCGAAAGACCGGCTAACCCGTTGTTGTTGCCCATCCTCTGCTTGAACTGCTCGATGTCCCAATGACCGGTGGAAGCGCTCAGTGGCGCAGCAGCAGCAAACATGTCGGGCTGGTGCATTGCATAAAAAACAGTTCCTCCGCCACCCATCGACAGACCGGAAACGGCACGGTAACGCCGTTCGCTGCGTACACGGTATGTTGTTTCGATGTGCGGGATCAATTCCTTGAAAAAGAAATCTTCATAATTGAAATTACCCTGTATTGCATTAAAATACCCGCGGGTACCGGTATTTGCATCGGGCATTACGATGATCATGGGGCCTGCCAGACCTTCGGCAATCACACGGTCGGCAATATTCTGTACCTGGCCGAACTGTACCCAGCCGGTATGGTCGTCGCCCGAGCCATGCAGGAGGTATAACACGGGATAACTCCGGTCCGACTCGTCGTAACCGGCCGGGAGATAAATCGAATACTTGCGGTCCATTTTCAGGATCGTACTTTTAACGGTACGCGTCTCAAATACTTTGCCCTGTTGCGCCAAAGCCATAACCGGTACACATAATACCAAAACGGCGACCAATGATAATTTTTTCATAGCGTAAAAACAATGAAAGGTGATGAATGTATTGAATGATTTTAATTGGGGATAAAAGTAATCCAATAACTCCAAAAATCCAAATACATTTCATTTATTGGGTGCAATTGTTTTTTTCTTACTTTTGTTTCATTGAAAACAAAAAAACAAATACACAATGGCCGACAAAAAGCTCTTCCTGTTAGACGCTTACGCATTGATCTATCGTGCATATTACGCATTAGTCCGCAACCCGATGTTCAGTTCGTCGGGGTTCAACACTTCCACTATTTTTGGGTTTACCAACACGCTGGAAGAGGTGCTCACCAAGGAAAAACCGACCCATATCGCCGTGGCATTCGACCCTCCGACCCCTACTTTCCGCCACGAGATATACCCGCAATACAAGGCGCAACGCGAGGAAACGCCGGAGGAAATTATCAAATCGGTACCGCGTATCAAGGAAATTATTGAGGCTTACCGGATACCTGTCATCCAATACGATGGCTACGAAGCCGACGACGTGGTGGGTACCATCGCCAAACATGCCGCAGGCATCGGTTACAGAGTATACATGATGACGCCCGATAAAGACTATGCGCAACTGGTCGAGGACAACATCCTCATGTACAAGCCCGCACGTTCGGGCGCCGGCGCCGAGACGCTTGACACTGCCAGGGTATGCGAAAAATACGGCGTGAAATACCCGGAACAGTTTATCGAGATATTGGCGCTCATGGGCGACAAGTCCGATAATGTGCCCGGAGTGAAAGGAATCGGCGAAGTAGGCGCTACCAGGCTGATTGCCGAATTTGGAACCGTGGAAAACCTGCTGGCAAACATCGATCGGGTAAAAGGCGCCAACAAGGACAAGATCATCGCCGACAAGGACAATTTGCTGCTGTCGAAAAAATTGGTAACCATCTGCACTGACGTGCCCATTCGGTTTTCGGAAGAGGATTACGTACTGAAAACGCCCAATACGGCAAAACTCAAGGAACTGTTCAAGGAATTTAACTTCCGCACATTCCTTTCCCGGCTGGAGGGGCGCTCCTCTCCTGCCTCGTCGGCCGGTCCGCAGCAGTTAAGCCTGTTCGATGCCGCACCGGGGAATATTGTTCCGGCAGCCGAACGCATGTACGAAAACATCGGCACCGTGGCGCACGAATACGTCATGGCCGATACGCCCGAAAAACGGCGGCAACTGATCGAAACGCTGCAGGGTCTGAAAGAGTTTTGTTTCGATACGGAAACAACCGGGCTCGAAACCTTCGGCAGCGAACTGGTGGGCATGTCGTTTGCCATAAAGCCGCATCATGGATGGTATGTGCCGGTCCCGGCAGCGCAGGAGGAAGCGCAGGCTGTGGTGAACGAATTCAAGGCGCTGTTCGAGAACCCTGCTATCCGCAAAATCGGCCAAAACCTGAAATTCGACATGCTTGTGCTGCAACAGTACGGCGTAGACACTGCCGGGACGCTGTTTGACACCATGCTGGCACATTACCTGCTGCAACCCGAACAACGCCATAACCTCAATTACCTTTCGGAAAAATACCTGGATTATTCGCCGGTAGAGATCGAAACGCTGATTGGGAAAAGCGGGCGCAACCAGCTGATCATGCGCCAGGTGCCTCTCGATAAGGTTGCCGAATACGCCGCCGAGGATGCGGATGTGGCTTTACAGTTGCAGCAGCAGCTCGAAAAAGACCTGGAGACGACCGGTATGACCGGGCTGGCGCAAACCGTCGAAATGCCGCTGGTCAAGGTACTCGCCGGGATGGAGGCTACCGGCGTGAAGATCGACGTACCCGCCATGGAAGCCTTCGGACGAACACTGAACTCCGATTCGGATAAATTGGAAGAAGAAATCTATGAACTGGCCGGCATACGGTTCAACATCGCATCGACAAAACAGTTGGGCGATGTGCTCTTTTTAAAGTTGAAGATCAGCGAAGGCGAAAAATCCACCAGGAAAACCAAGACCAAGCAGTTTTCCACCAGCGAGGAAGTATTGACCGGCTTGGAAGGCAAACACCCGATTGTGTCGAAGATACTGGAATACCGCGGATTGAAGAAGTTGCAGAACACATACGTGGAAGCGTTGCCCAAATTGATTAACCCACGCACAGGACGCATCCACACGTCGTTCAACCAGGCGGTGACGGCAACCGGGCGACTTAGCTCCACCGACCCCAACCTGCAAAATATTCCCATCCGCGAAGATCGTGGACGCGAACTGCGTAAAGCATTCACCCCGAGCGACGACAACCACCTGTTGCTTTCGTCAGACTATTCGCAGATCGAACTGCGACTGATGGCGCACATGAGCGGCGACCCGAACATGCTGGAAGCCTTCCGCCACGACGCCGATATCCACGCCGCCACAGCCGCCAAGATATACGGCATCCCCATAGCCGGCGTTACCCCCGACATGCGCCGCAAGGCAAAAACGGCTAACTTCGGCATCATTTACGGCATATCGGTGTTCGGCCTGTCACAACGGCTATCCATACCGCGCAACGAAGCTCAGGAACTGATTTCGGGATATTTCGACGCTTACCCGGAAGTACGCCGCTACATGAACGATTCCATCGACAAGGCACGTGCAAAAGGCTACGTGGAAACCCTGATGGGACGCCGACGCTACCTGCCCGACATACGATCGGCAAACGCCGTTGTACGCGGCATGGCCGAACGCAACGCCATCAATGCACCGCTGCAGGGATCGGCCGCCGACATCATCAAGTTAGCGATGATCCGCATAGACGAGGCTTTCTGCATCCAGGAACTGCAATCGAAGATGATCCTGCAGGTACATGACGAACTGGTGTTCGATGTACTGAAACCGGAAATGGAACAGGTAAAGGAAATTGTACGCCGTGAAATGGAAGGCGCCTACCCGCTTACCATCCCGCTGACAGTGGAAATGGGCGAAGGGAAAAATTGGCTGGAAGCGCATTAGGCTCGAAAGCGTCTTTGTCCGCAATCGAACAGTTTGTGTATCGAAACCGTACAGTTTTAAAAAGCCTGATTCCGAAAAAACAGCTGGTATATAGACAATTAAATTTATGGCATGTACATTGATTCATCCTTCATAAAAATCGGTAAATCTTACAGGTCTTACCATTTTACATGTCTTACGGTCTTAAATATATCATCCATGAAATCAAAATCAGGAATAATCGTTAGTTTTGACGTTGACTTTCTCAAAAGCGTCATGTCTAAAATGAGAATTATTTTTTGCCTGTGCTGCATTGTCTGTGTTACATTCCGTGTTTCGGCGCAGGAAATGTGGACGCTGGAACAATGCATCCGTTATGCCTGTGACAACAATATACAGTTGAAACAACGGCAATTAGGCGTCAACCAGGCCGAAAATGATTTGTTGCAATCGAGACTCAACCTGCTGCCCAGTCTGAACGCATCAGGCAGTTTCAGTTCCTCAAAAGGGAAAGTGCTGGATCAGAATACCTTTACCATTGTAGACGGACAAACTGTTAACTCCCTGTCGGGAAGTGTTAGCAGCAGTATTACATTGTTTAAAGGATTACAACAGAAAAACACCATTGATCGTAATCTTTATTCGCTGATGGCCGGCATCCAGAATATCGAAAAACTGAAAAACGATCTTTCCATCAACATTGCCTTATATTACCTGCAAATCATCCATGCGCAGGAACAGTTGGCTGTGGCTGAAAACCAGTTAAAACTGACAACCCTGCAAGTAGAACGTACCGCTGCTTTGGTCGACGCAGGCAGTGTGCCGGAAGGCGACCTGTTTGAGATACAGTCGCAGGCTGCCAAAGAAGAATTACAAGTGGTGACCGCCCACAATACATTGGAATTGGCGCGGTTGAACCTGGCTCAATTGCTCGATCTGGAAATGCGAACCAATTTCCAGGTAGTGGCGCCCGATTTTTCAAACATTGGAATTTCCGAAGTCTCCAATTCGGCGGACGATGTGTTTGCCACCGCCGAAACCATCCTGCCACAGGTAAAGGCAGCCGAGTATAACCTTAAAAACATGGAAAAACAATTATCCATTGCAAGGGGTTATCGCAGTCCTGCGTTGTCGCTTTCAGGAGGGTACAGCACACGATATTCGAGCACGTCTAAAATGCATGATCCGGTCACTTTCGCAGAAATAAATTATCCTTTGTGGGACCAGCTGAAGGACGGGGTCAACTCGTATGTCAGCGTGAGTTTAAGTATCCCCATCTTCAATGGCTGGCAGGTGCAAACCAATGTTAAAAACGCCAGGTTGAACCTGCAAAACTACCAGTATGAATTGCAACTCGTCAAAAACACCCTGTATAAAGAGATACAGCAGGCACATGCCGATGCGGTTGCCGCACTGAAACAGTATGTATCTGCTTCCAGGGCGGTAACATCCATGGAAGAAGCCTTCCGCTACACCGAGCAGCGTTACGAAGTAGGATTAATGAATTTTGTGGACTACAGCGCCGCTAAAACGCGACTTACCGCCGCACAGTCGGATTTGCTGCAAGCCAAGTTCGAATATATTTTCAAAACCAAAGTCCTTGATTTCTATAACGGGCGGCCGATAACGCTATAAAATTCGGGGTTCAAGGGGTGCAACACACCCTGTCAGCGGTCTTGACCCTGACAGCGGGGGTATACGTATTTGCGGTTCCAACCCTGTCAACCCTGTCAGGATCAATAAAAAAAACCACTGCTGTCCGGTAAAATTTTATGTGGAAGCAATTCAGATTGTCACATTGAGGATAAAATTATTGTGAGATGCGATTCTGCGGCTTGAAAATCAAGCCTCTTCGGGCTTGGCCGGGTTTCGACGGCATGCAAAACTGTGCCTTGCGTAACATCAGTCAATAATATAAACTAAGTTAGCAGCAGTGAAAAAAAACTAAAAACAACTTATAACAATTAATTTTGCTTTTTGTTCAAAAACCATTTATATTTGTCCCCGATTTTTAAATCAAAAAGCATATAGGCAGTATACAGGGAAGTATACAGGACAATTCAAAATTCAAAATTCAAAATTCAGAATTTTAAACCCATGTCGAATTTTCTCGAAAATTTCTTACAGGCAATGTCCGATGTAACGTTCGGTAAATCACCGAATGGCACGCTATTTGCAGAGAGAGAGAGAGAGAGAGAGAGAGAGAGAGAGACTTACAGGCGTATATTACGCGCGCGCGAAGTTTAGCAAATATTTTTCAAAGTCATTATACCGCCGTTATATCGTGTCATACGATATAACGGCTTTTTATTTTTATGTTTTTTATATGTATTCACTTCTAAAACTTTAGCATCATGGCAAAATGTAGTGATCCACGGATTGAGCGGGAAAATCGGCAATTTAAAATAAGCAATCAAATCGAAATGAGAAAATACAT
>JAISDP010000161.1 GCA_031264715.1 Bacteroidales bacterium | reverse complement strand
AACCTTTTTGTCTGAAAATCCCGCATACATGTCTGAAAACCCGACACCTTTTATCCGGCTTTAATTTATAGACAACGTATTATCAATGCAATACGATATTGGCATCCTGTTTGTATTTTCAGTTGAAAAGCCGAAAAGATGCATATCGACAGGATGGATAAAGCAATTGACAGAAAACCGTGGTTGCAGCGGAATCTCAAATGGATCATGACAGGTATGGCTGTGGCGTGCCTGCTGGTTTATCTGTTGCTGACCGCCAATTTCGGCAAGACACTGCGCGTAGAAACGGCGAAATTGAGCATTGCTTCGGTGGAAGAAGCCTCGTTCCTTGAATACCTGGATGTGGAAGGTATTGTGCAGCCGATCAGCGTGGTAAAGCTTAATGCCCGGGAGGAAGGCTCGGTAAAGGAAGTGCTGGTGGAAGAAGGCTCGGCAGTGAAAACCGGCGAGGTGATCATGCTGCTGGATAACCCCAACCTGCGGCGGCAAATTGAGGAAGAAGGCGCCGAATTAGAGAAACAACGCATCAATTACCGCGAAAAGATCATCGAAATGGAGCAGTCGAACATCAACCTGCGCAAACAGATGCTCCAGGCAAAGTTTGAAACGGGCAACATCCGGAAAAAGTTCGACCTGGACGAACAGGAATACAGGATGGGCGTGATGACCAAAGCGCGTTTCGAGATTGCGCGCGACGAGTATGAATATACCATTGCCAGGAATCACCTCACTTTGCAGGAACTGTATAACGACTCCATCACCCGCGAGATCCGTATTGAACTGCTGAAAAACGACTTGCAACGCCAGGTGACAAAGTTCGAAAACAGCCGCGAGCGGTTATTGCAATTGGAAGTACGCGCCCCGATTGACGGACAGCTAAGCCTTTCGCAGCGGGTGGAAATCGGCGAACAGATGGCGCGCGGACAGAATATCGGCGAACTGAAAGTAATCACCCGCTTCAAGTTGAACAGCAAGATCGGCGAGTTTTACGTAGACCGCATCACATCCGGGCTTCATGCGTACTTCATGTATCAGAACCGCCGCTATGACCTGCATGTGAACCGTGTAAGCCCCGAAATCAAGGACAATAAGTTTGAAGCCGATTTCCTGTTTACAGGCGAACCGCCCGAAAACCTGAATCTCGGCAAAAGTTTCCGGGTGCAGATTGAGTTGAGCCAACCGGAAAACAGGATCATCATCCCGCGCGGCACGTTTTTCCAAAATACCGGCGGTCAGTGGATTTTCAAACTCGATCCGTCCGGACGGCGCGCCTACAAGCAATATATCGTGCTTGGCCGGCAAAATCCTGCGCATTACGAAGTGGTGGAAGGCCTCATGCCCGGCGACCGGGTGATCGTTTCGGGGTATGACTATTTCGGCGATGCAACCGAGTTAAAAATTGAGTAAAAATGGAGAACGAAGAATGTAGAATTGCCTGATATTTCCGCGCCTTCGCGATAAACTTTGCCTGACTTGTATCTTACTTTAAATGAGTGAACAGTGGAGAACGAAGAGTGAAGAATTGCCCGGCGTCTTGGTGGTCTTAGCGGTCTCCGTGGCAAAGGCGAAAATTTTAGATCATTTCAAACAAATATCTTGCTTTAATTAAGTGATTAAATGATGAATCGTTTCGTTTTGAAATACAGTAGGGTAGGAGAGGGGCTCCTGTTTTTGCTCCTGTTTTCCTGTGGTAATCGTAATCCGAATCTTTCGGAAAAGCAATTGTTCGAGTTGGCGAACGATACCATACCGGCAGTTTCTGAAAAGGAAGATTTACCCGCAGATACCGGCAAATATATTCCATCGGGTGTTCGATACAGGGAAAAGCGGGGAATTGATCCCGCCCGTCCGCCGGTAACAATCGACATTATCAAGAACAGGAACAGCAGCAGCCGGCTCAAATTAAGCGATATTGCCTCATCGCTTCGGACGATCCGTATTAAATATCCGGAAGGAAATACGGTCAGGTTACAGCTATATATCACAGGCAACAGGATATATGCTTCCAACATACACGGACTTTATGATTATTCGGGAAACGGTGAATTGTCGGCAACCATTGTGAAGAATGAAACGGATAAAGGTACTTGGGGAATAGGTTTTTTCGGCACATTCGATGTTTGGAAAAAACTGATGATGTACAATTACTTTGAGGCGGGAAATGATGAAGTGCAGGTAAATAAGCTGCTGCTGATTTGTGCTGCGGAAGGCTATCACAAAAACAATGTCATTCCATTGTCAAAAATCATACAGGCAAAGTTTATCGATGATCATTCGATCATAGATGCCCGCAGTTTCGCCAGTTTTTCGCTGCGGGGCGATACCCTGTGCCGTTTCACCGATTACGAGGCAAGGAATGGGATTACAAATCCGGAATCATCTGCGCTATACCGCATCAATGGAGAATTAACACTCCGGAAGGCATATAACGATACGGTGTTTCGCGTTACAGCGCCCAACTGCTGGGTTCCTGCTTATGTGGTCAGTTTCGGCGAATATCGCGCCAGTCCGGAAGAATCACGGAAGGGCAGCGACATGGCAGGAAAACTGATTCCGCGATCGTGGTACGAAACGCCTGCCCATATTTACATTACTTATTGCGAAGGCCGCGATTATCCCAACAGAAGGAACAGGGAAAAAGTTCCCTATTGGGGATGCGTCTACAACAAAGCCACACGGCAGTTGGTACATCAGGAACACAACGAACATACTTACGTCCCGTTATCGTTCGAAAACGACCTCGATCCGGATGGTATTCCGTTTTGGATACAGGGTGTAACGGAAGCCGGGGAATTATATATGACGGTCACTAAAGAAGATATCAAGGAACGGATTGCCAGCAGGCAATATCCGGAAACGGCGCAAAAACTGTATGATTCGATGTCGGAAAACGAACAGTTGATCATCTTTGCCCAATAATAAAAACAAAAATCAAAAACAAAAATCGAATATATGATCAAGACCGAAAAATTAACCAAAGTATTCCGCACAACCGAAGTGGAAACCTCCGCCTTGAAGGAGGTGGATATCGAAGTGCGGGCCGGCGAATTTGTCGCCATTATGGGGCCGTCGGGATGCGGCAAGTCTACTTTACTGAACATCCTTGGGTTGCTGGATAATCCTACCGACGGGCGTTACAGTCTCAACGAAATTGCCGTGGAAAACATGAACGAGAACCAGCGTACCACGCAGCGCAAGGGACGCATCGGGTTTGTGTTCCAGAGTTTCAACCTGATCGACGAGCTGACGGTATTCGAAAACATCGAACTGCCGTTGCTCTACATGCGTATCTCGAAAGAAGAACGCCGTCGCAAGGTAGACGCCGCGCTGGAGCGGATGCAGATCACCCATCGCGCAAAGCATTTCCCGCAGCAGCTATCGGGCGGACAGCAGCAGCGCGTGGCCATTGCCCGGGCTGTAGTGGCCAATCCGCAACTCATCCTCGCCGACGAACCCACCGGTAACCTCGACTCAAAAACCGGGCGGGAAGTGATGAACCTCCTCAAAGAACTCAATGCCGAAGGAACCACCGTCGTGATGGTGACCCACTCCGAAGAAAACGCCCGCGAAGCGCATCGCACCATACGGATGCTCGACGGACAGGTGTTGATGTACAGTTAACGGCCTGTTTTGAGTTTGAAGTGTAAAGTTTAAAGTAATCCGATCGCTAATCACCATCTAAAAATAAACAAAATGACTAAAGTTCTTTCCAATCGTTTTCATATCTTGTCATCCGTTGCCCGCCGCTTGCCGCTGATGCTCGTAGCCGGCTACCTGTCCTTTTTTTCCTGCGGTGGCCGTAATCCGAACCTTTCGGAGAAGCGCCTGCAGGCATTGGCGAATGATACGACCCTGCAGACAGAGGAGGGCACTTCTCCCGTACTGCCCGACACCGGTTATGTGCCGCCTGTGGGCGCTAAATTTATCGAAAACCGTTCGGTCGATCCTGTTTCGCCGACGGTAACGCTGAAAGTCGGTTTGCAGGGCGGCGCCAGGCAACCGCTCAAATTGAGCCGGTTTGGTTCGTCGATAGAATATATCACGCTGAAACTGCCCGGCGAGGAAGATTTCTTCCTTTCGGAAACCACCGTGCATCTCAATGGCGATAAATGGGCGCAAAGTTATGGTTCGAGTACACGGGTAAGCACGGCGGGCGATTATTTTGTAACGTCCGACGAACTGGGTATCCGGCTGTTCGACAATCAGGGCGCTTTTGTAAATAACCTCCTGCTTTCGGAATTTGAAGGCAAACGGAACGCCCAAACGGTGGAAATCGAATTTGACAGTTACAAGCCGGCCATATTAAGGGATGTGCGGGGCGATCGCTGTTACCTGGCCGTGATCGACCATTCTGCGAAAAAAACATGGATCAGCGAGTACAGGCTCGCAAACCGGCCTTTAAATGCACAGCCGGAGATGACTCAGGTACGCAATTATCCGGCAGGGATGTATATGGACGGCAACACCCGCTTCAATTTTCAGGGTGGCAGGGGCAACAGGCCGGTTGCAGTGTCATTCAATACAATGGGCGATACCCTCTGCAAGTTCGCCAACCACGTCCAGATCGACAAGAATATCCGGGCCTTTGCCAGCTCGGACAAGTCGTTTTTCTACCGTGCGGACGGCAAATTATTTTTCCGGCAAGCCTATTGCGATACGATTTTCCGCGTGCAGTCGGCCAACCGTATTGTCCCGGCCTATCGCTTCGATTTCGGCGCACAGCGGGTGAGCATGGAAGACGGAGTACAAGCCAAAACCCAGGGCAAGCTCCTTCCCTGGAAATGGATCGCCTTCAAAAACTCGATGATCCTGATCTTTACCGAAGGGCGCGACTGCCCCAATTGCCGCAAAGCCGGCGAGGTGACCTTTCATTGCCTGCTGTTCGACAAGCAAAGCGGCCATGCCGATGCCATCGACATGATCAGCCCGTACCCCGAGGACGCCCTCATCGAAAACGATATCGACGGCGGGCTGCCCCTGCCGTTGAACAGCATCAACGCCCGGGATGACGGTATTCTTGCATCGTTTACCAAAGGTCAGATTGAAGAAATCCTGAAAAACGGCGCCCAAAGCATCCCTGCCGAAACGGTTGCGAAACTGAAAGCGCAAGCAGACGTTTTGAAACCGAATGAGATGCTGGTGATGATTGTTCGTTAGTTTTGGGGTCGCAATGACCTGTCGGGCTGCGTGTAGAGACGCGATGCATCGCGTCTCTACCGACAATGTCCATATAAAATTCCGTTTTGGGTTTCAAAGTTTTAAAGTTCAAAGTTTATGTTCGAACATTATTTCAAAGTAGCCCTTCGCAACTTCGTGAAGGATAAAGGATATTCGGCCGTCAACCTCGTCGGGCTGGCGCTGGCCGTAGCGTGCAGTTTCCTGTTTGTACTGTGGGTGCAGTACGAGAACAATTATGAAAGCGCGCATGTACACCGTAAGGAAATATACCGCGTTTTGACCGCCGAAAACGTCAATGGAGAGTGGATCAAGCACAGCGCCGTACCTTCCCCCCTGGGAAAAGCGCTGACAGAAGAGTTTCCCCAGGTAGCGAATGCTACTTATCTGAATGTAGCCCGTTTTCCCGATGTACTGGTATATAACGAGCAACCGTATTCCGTGATACGCGGGGAAACCAATAACCGTTTTTTCGAGGTTTTTACTTTCGAATTTATCCAGGGTTCGCCCGAAACGGCATTTGAAGGCGAACGTCCCATAGTGATTTCCGAAGATTTTGCCAAAAAGATTTTTGGTACAAGCGACAACATTGTGGGACAACCGATATACGACCGGTACCGGCTTTGGGACAATAAGGGTCTGGATCACGCCCCATACCTGGTCACCGGCGTGGTTCGCATACCCGGGAACACCCACATACGGTTCGATGCGTTGATGGATGCCGGGAAAACATCGCATCATGGGAATGCCAGCCGTTCATGGCAGAAGCGGGGATATTACACAGCCTTTGTGCAGATGGCTCCCAATGCCGTTTTTGACGACGCAACACGCGCCCGCATGGCCAACTATCTTACCAAACACTTGCCCAACGACAAAAGCAAGTTGATATTTCAGCCGCTTACCGACATTCATCTTCACCCGGATGTGACGGACGCCAATCTTTCGGGCGAGTTCGGCGAACCGCGCTATATCTTTATCTTCCTCACCATGGCACTGTTTGTCCTGGTGATTGCCGTCATCAACCATGTGAACCTTTCCATTGCCCGCAGCGCCAACCGTTCGCGCGAAGTAGGCGTGCGCAAGGTCGAAGGGGCTTATAAGCGCGAACTTGTGTGGCAATTCCTCTCCGAATCCATGCTATGGTCGTTTGCTGCCATGCTGCTGGCATTCGTACTGGCAGAAATCATCATACCGTGGTTTTCCAGTGTGGTAGGCGCCGTTTTAACTATTGATTATTCGTTCCGTACATTCGCCACAGCGCTTGGACTGTGTCTTTTCGTGGGATTGCTCACCGGCGGCTATTCGGCTTTCTATCTGAGTTCATTCCGTCCGGCGCTCATCCTCAAAGGCGGATCGTCGACCGGCTCAAAAGCATCATTGCGCAAGGCCTTGCTGGGCGTCCAGTTAGCCATTTCCATCTTTATCATGCTCTGTACGGGCATTGTATACAGGCAGCTTCACTATATCCAAACCAGGGATATCGGTTTCGACCGCTATAACGTCATCGGCATCAACACCGGCCTGTGGTATGGCGTTGAGGATTTCAAGAAAGAGGTGTTGAAAAACGCCCAAGTGGAAGCGGTAAGCATTGCCTGCTATTCGCCTGTTGACATGAACTGGGGCGCCACCTTAAAATGGGATGGCAAAACATCCGAAACCGACGAAGGCTGCAACATAATTTTTGCCGACTGGGACTATGCCAAAGTCTTTCGCCTGCAAATGACACAGGGTGCTTTTCTTCCCGAAAATATGACCTGGTGGCAGTATTCTACCGAGGATTCCTATTCCAAAGTACTCAACGAAGCAGCCGCAAAAGTAGTCGGCAAAGAGGATATCGTCGGCACAAAAGTCAACAACGGCAAGGTGGTGGGCGTGATCAGGGACTTCAACTTCCGATCGTTCCACGAAAAGATTACCCCGCTGATCATCGAATACAATCCCGAAGCATCAGGAAAGGTATTTATCCGCATCAGTCCGCATCACCAGAAGGAAACGCTGGACTATATCAGGGGCGTATTCCGGAATTTCAAAAAAGACAATCCGTTCGAGTATTTTTTCATGGAGGACGAATACATGGCCATATATCAGAAAGAATTTCGGCTGGGAAGGATTTTCCTCTACTTCTCGCTGTTGAGCATCTTTATCTCGTGTATGGGCGTATTCAGCCTGGTGGCTTTCATGGTGGAACACCGTTCGAAGGAAATCAGCGTCCGCAAGATCAACGGGGCCAAAGTAATGGACATCGTATGGCTGTTTGCGCGCGAATTTACGGTACTGACAGCGATTGCATTTGTCGCTGCATCGCCTTTCGCATGGTTTGCCATGAACCGCTGGCTGCAAACCTATCAGTACCGTATCAGCATTGGTATATGGATATTTGTCGGCGTGCTGGCGCTTATCTGGCTGCTTACCATGCTTACCCTGCTGGCGCAGGTATACAGGGCTGCACGGCGCAACCCGGTGGAATCATTGAAGTATGAGTAAAACATTCAATATGTCTTTTTGACCCTGACAGGTCTGTCGATCCTGTCAGGGTCAAAAAGACATATTTCCCGTCAGGGAAATGCATAAATTCGTGTAATTCGTGGATAAAAATACCACAAATATGCTATTTGCATTGTATCAGGTATGGCTTAATTTTGCAGCTATAAATTTCAATAGCAAATACCAAAAATAAAGCATGACAAAAAAGATTAGAAGTTACGGTTTTTCCACGCGATCGGTACGTATTGGTGAAGAACCCGATTTTAGAGACGGCACGGCTGGCGATGTCGTAACTCCATTGCATCTTTCCACCACATATGCATGGGAAGATCCGTCCACGCCACATTCGGAATTTGAATACATCAGGTCGCATAATCCTACACGCAAGGTTTTCGAAACAAAGATCGCATCCGTTGAAAATGCGAAATACGGGCTTGGATTTGCATCCGGACTGGCCGCGGAGACGGCGGTCATGCAGACCATCTTCCGCCCGGGCGATCATGTAATAGGTTTCGACGATCTCTACGGAGGCACGCGACGATTGTTTGCGGATGTCTTTACATACCTGGACATATCATATGTTGATCTGGCCAATCCTGATGATTTTGAGAAAGCCGTCAGGCCGGAGACGAAAGCTGTATGGATAGAATCGCCTACCAATCCATTGATGAAAATATGCGATATTAGCGCCATTGCTGCGATAGCCCACAGAAACGGCATGATCGTTGTGGTCGACAACACATTCCTGTCGCCTTATTTTCAGCGTCCTGTTGAACTCGGAGCAGATATTGTAGTTCACAGTACTACCAAATATATTGGCGGGCACAGTGATGCATTGGGCGGCGCTATTGTAACATCGGACGAATTGCTGCATGAAAAACTGAAAACCATGCAGAACAGTACGGGCGGCGTCCTTTCGCCCTTCGATTCATACTTGAATATACGGGGGATAAAGACACTGGCAATCAGAATGGAACAGCACCAGAAGAATGCATTTATCATAGCCCGTTTCCTCGAAAAACATCCGAATGTAGAAAAAGTATATTACCCCGGACTTGAATATCATCCCGGACATGATATTGTAAAGCGTCAGACAACGGGATTTGGCGGAATGTTATCCTTCAATATCAAGGGTGATATAAAAACCACAAAAACATTTCTCAAAAAACTGAAACTGTTTGCCATTGCAGAAAGTTTGGGCGGTGTCGAATCGCTGATAGAACTTCCCACGCTGATGACTCATTCTACTGTGCCTGAAGATGTGAAACAGGCCATCGGTATTACAGATACGCTGATCCGCATATCGGTCGGCCTCGAAGATGCCGATGATCTTGTTGCAGACTTGAAGCAGGCATTGGATGCAGTGTCAATCTAAAGGCCGTTTTATCAACATCAACAAATCTCTGCAAATCCGTGCGCGCTTTGCCCGTCAGGGCATTCATATCAATAGAATCGATGCGGAAAACATCCGCCAATCTCCGTAGGAGATTTTCCGTGCCCGACATACAAATCCGCTTAATTTAATGTGTATACTGCGTGTGAATGTATGTAAAATTTAATAATTTATGTGCAAAATCCGCTAAATATTTTATAAGTTTGTAACCATTTTAAATAATAAAAAAATGGAAGCAAAAAATCACATTTCAAGAGAAGAGTTTTTGAAAAGGGCTTCTTTAGGTGTTTGCGCCCTGTCATTAGGATTACCGGCATCAGCCAAACAAAACAAGCAAAATCCCGATATTCCCGACGTCAACCGGTGGCGGCTGTCGTGGCAGCCGGAAAGGCCCTGCCGCCTCAGTGCAGCGACGCACCGGCTGGCGCAGCGGGGCTTGTCCGGAGAATTTGGCCGCAGCCTTGCAAATGCCGGCTGGAGTTGTCCCGAGTTGCAGGACGCATCCTTATCGGCATCTCAAAAGTATGCTTTGGCAGCGATGAGCGTGGCACAAAATGCGCCTCTCCGGATACTGCCGGGCGAACTGATTGTCGGTTCGGCCACGCTGCTGGAAAGCGCCAACCACGTGACGCCCCTGTTAAATATTGGCTCAACGAGCCACACGACTATAGGCTTTGAGAAAGTTCTCAAAACGGGATACAGCGGGCTGCGCGCCGAAATCAATGAACGATTGGGCCGCGGCAATCTGGACGAACATGGAACGGACTTGTTGCAGGCGATGTTAAAAACCCTGGAGGCCGCTGCCGTCTGGCAAAGCCGCAACATACAGCTACTCGAAAAGCAAATGGAAAATGCGCCGGCGGAAGAACAGGCGTCCTGCCAAAGGCTGATTGATACGCTCAAGCGGGTTCCCGAAAATGCGCCCGGAAGTTTTCGCGAAGCGGTACAGTCGCTCTGGTCGATGTATGCTTTTCAGCGGCTCATGGGGAACTGGTCGGGTATCGGACGCATGGATCAAATGCTGTATCCGTATTTGAAGAAAGACTTAAAGGAAAACCGCATAACACCGGATGAAGCGCGGGAATTAATGGCTCATTTCTGGATCAAGGGAACGGAATGGATCGGCGTTCCGAATCCTACGGGCGACGCTCAGTTTTACCAGAATGTGATCCTGGGCGGAACGGACAGGAACGGGAACGAAGTAACCAATGAGGTGACATACCTCGTCCTGGATGTGATCGAAGAATTGCACATCAGCGACTATCCGGTAGCCGTGCGCCTTGGCAGGCATACGCCCGAAAAGCTGTTCCGCCGGATTGCCGAAGTGCAGCGTTTCGGCGGCGGCATCGTATCCGTATACAATGAGGATGTGGTGATCGACGGACTGGTCAAATTCGGCTATCCGAAAGAGGAAGCCCGCGAATTTACCAATGACGGATGCTGGGAAGCCATCATTCCCGGCAAAACAGCCTTTATCTACTGGCCGTTCGACATGATGCAGTCTTTCTTCCGTGCATTAAGTCTTGACAAAGAACAGGAAACACCGCTTGAATACGACGGTTTTGAATCCCTGTACAGGGCATTTGTATCCGAACTGGACAAAGAGATCGCCAACATGCAGCATGTCCTGGATACCCGCTACAGCGATCCGGACAATACCACTCCGCTGATTTCGATGTTTGTGGAAGGATGCATTGAAAAGGGAAAGGGATATAACGAGCGCGGCCCCAAATATTCGGTGAACGGCATCCACGCGGGAGGCGTAACCGATGTGGCCAACAGCCTCCTCGTATTGAAAAAGATGGTATTTGAAGAACAGTACATCGGATTGAATGATTTTGTGAAGATACTGCGCAACAACTGGGATATGAACGAAGGCATGCGCCGCCTGGTTCAAAGCCGCTTTACTTTCTACGGCAATGACGACCGGGAAAGCGACGCTATGATGTGCAAGGTTTATGACGATTATACGGCTCTGATGGCAAAGGTGAAGGAACGGAACGGCGTTTTGCGACCCTGTGGAATCAGCACGTTCGGCAGGGAAACTGACTGGCGGATGATACGGAAAGCGAATCCGGCAGGAGGAAAAACCGGCGACATTCTGGCAACCAACTGTTCCCCGTCGCCCGGAACCGATAAAAAAGGCCCGACGGCAGTATTGAACTCCTATTGTAAAATGGATTTCACAAAATGCTGTAACGGGGCAACCGTTGAACTGAAAATCCTGCCGGAATCGGTAAAAGGCGAGAACGGCATACAGGCTTTGGTGGCGCTGGCAAAGGTATTCCGGGAAAAGAAAGGGTTTTATATGCATATTGATGTAGTGGACAGCGCTACGCTGATTGACGCGCAAATGCATCCGGAGAAATATCCGAATCTCCCGGTACGTGTGGCCGGCTGGTCGGCAAGATTCACCACGCTGTGCAGGGAATGGCAGGACATGATTATCCAGCGGACGCAGCAAGTCGTGTAGAATATGGCACGCATGAAACAAAGCAAGGCTGTCCTGTCGGCATTTTTGATGTTTTGTCTCTGTGGTTTGGAAGCAAACGGGAATGTGAAGGCGCTTCTGCCGGAAATCATGCTGAATATACCAACTGTCGGTACTTCTATCGACTTGTCGGGGGAACCCGAACAACCTTCCACAGACCGGCTGTCGGACATATCAGGCAGGCAGATCGACATACTCGGATGGTGGGGCATTCGTGCCGACAGTCCGGCTGCCATTCATCAGGATATGGCAGCAGCCGGATTTACCGTCAACATGGCCGTCGATCTGATCAAAGATCTGCAGCCTGTCTTTGCCGACGGTACGGAACATTTTTTCAGACTGCTGGATGCAACATCTGCCGTCAATATGAAAGTACTGATCAGCGATGGCGTATTCGACTATCTTTCGGAGGCAGACATTAACCGTCTGAAATCGCATCCCGCTCTTTTCGGCTATTATCTCCTTGACGAGCCACGCTACCAAAGCGAGTTCCCGAATTTAACGGCAAGGGTAAACAGAGTACAGGCTATTGACCGTGTACATCCGTCATACATTAATCTGGCGCCGTGCCTGTACTGTGCGGATGCCACGCCCGACAAGTGGGCGCCGGAACTGTCGTGCGGCCCTGCGTTTCCGGAGCCGTCGCCGTGCGTGCAGTTTGTGCAAAGGTTCATTCGGGATGTGCCTGTACAGATCCTTTCTTTCGACATGTACCCGATATGGCAAAATACCGTTACGAAGAAGCGTGAATTGCAGGTTCGCTGGTACTATTCGCTGGAAGTGATGTCATCCGAGGCAAGGAAGGCGGGTAAGCCGCTGTGGGCGTTTGCGCTGTCCACGGCGCACAGGAATTTTGAATTTCCATACCCGCTTCCTGCGCGCAGCGATATTCGCCTGCAGGTGTACAGTGATTTGGCGTACGGCGCGCAATGCATCCAGTATTTCACATATTCCCATGTAGCCTCCGATGGCTGGCAGGCGCCCACAGGCCCAAACGGGGAAAAACTGAACACCTGGCACATCCTGAAAGAGATGAACGGCGAAATCAAGGCGCTGTCGCCGGTATTCCTGAATGCTACGGTAGAGTGGACGGCACACACGGGCGAAATTCCCGCCGGCTGCACGGCGCTGGACAAATCGAAACTTCCCCCGGTATTTCGTTCCCTGAACATCACCGGAGGAAAAGGCGCACTGGTCTCGCTGATGAAAAAGGGAGCGGATAACTTCCTGGTGATCGTCAACCATGATATCAATGAAGATATCAACGTACAGGCTGCCGGCAACAGCGCCCTGCGCCGCGTCAAAAAAGACGGAACCGTTGTTATCGCCGACAGCCGGATCCATACTGTCACGCCGGGAGACATATTGATTTATTTCTGGAAATAACAACGATGACGGGGCGCGTTTTTGACATCCAGCATTTTTGTACCCATGACGGCCCGGGAATACGCACAACGGTTTTCCTGAAAGGATGTCCCTTACGCTGCGCCTGGTGCCACAATCCCGAATCGCAGGATGCAGGGACGGAATACCTGTTTCATAAAATGCGATGCGTTCATTGTGATGCGTGCGAAGAGGCATGTCCCCAACACGACGCGCACCGCATATTTGCCGACAGCAGACTGAGAAAGAGGTATTGCCGGGACTGTTCGCTTTGCGCCGATGCCTGCATGTATGGAGCTATAGAGCGTGTTGGTCGGGAATACTCCGTAGATGAGGTTCTGGAAGAAGTCTTGCGAGACAGGGCGTATTATACCCATTCAAATGGCGGCATCACCCTTTCGGGAGGCGAAGTATTGATGCAGTCCGAATTTTCAGCGGCTCTGTTAAAAGCTGCTCGCGAAAACGGGATTCATACGGCTGTTGAAACTTCCGGTTTCGGACGCAAAAGAGATTTACGCTCCCTGTTGCCCCATACCGATTTATTCCTGTGGGACATAAAGATGCCGGACGAAACTCTTCACCGCAAACTCACGGGGGTTGCGCTGTCCCCGATACTGGACAACTTGCGAATGGCATCGGCCGCGGGCGCCGGCATCATATTGCGCATCCTGTTTATCCCCGAATGGCACGGCGGTGAAGCCTGCATACAAAATCTGGAAAATCTGCTTGATTCATTAAACATATCCGGGATAGAACTGATCCCCTATCATTGCATGGGAATATCCAAACTGGAAAAGCTCGGATTAAAGGATACCGGTTCTTACCGGGAACCTTCCCCCGGCGAAATCCATGATTTCGAGCAAAGGATAACAACACGCAACCGTTAAACCGTTCTGCCGATTCCCGTCGTTTCCCACCGTTTCCCACCGTAGGGGCGTATTGCATACGCCTTTTTCCGGACAACCCCGTGACGCCGCCCGAAAATGACAACCCATGACGCCACCCGAAAAATGGCGCCCGCCGCGCCGTTGGTGATTTCCCACGGATCGACCCATTCGTCTTCGCTGTTGGGGCAAACCTTTGTGTTTGCCCTTGCTCTTTTGCCGATACGTTTGCGTTTTCGGGCGTATGCAATACGCCCCTACGGTCATCCATTGATATGGTTTCCCCCACGGGAAATATCTTCTACCGATCTGCCATCCCTGACGGGATTTGGTCGATATGTCGTTGCCTGTCGTTTTCTACCAATATG